>JAAUSF010000182.1 GCA_012033255.1 Cyanobacteria bacterium RU_5_0 | reverse complement strand
AGACAGAAAAAGTACAATTTTGCTTCAGGCGATCGATAAACTGTTGATTCAACTCTAAATCGAGTGAACAGATGAAGCCGTCGTAGTCGTAGGGTGGGCACTGCCCACGTCTTATAGCTTGTCGCCATCAAGGTTAGGACGTCGGGATTAAAGGAGGTGTGGGGGCTTGCCCCCAGCTAGGGTTCCACCCCTGCACCCCGTCTTAACCCAAGTGGCTGTCGCTATACAAATCATTTTTTAGAGTTTAATTCACACTCTTTCAGTTAATAAACTATGAATATTGCTCGCAGTCAGGATGTGGAAAATTTGATTGAACAACTCCGTTGTGCGACTACACCTGCTGAAGCGATCGCGCTAATTCAACAGTTGGCTCAATCTAGAGATGAGAGAGCGATCGATGTGTTGATCGAGATGCTACAACAGCATCATTCATCGGTTGTTTCGATGGCAGTACAAGCCTTAGTGCAATGTTCATCTGCTGCCGTTGAGCCTTTGATCGCAGCGTTCCACAATACTTGTGATCATAGCGTTCAAGCTTACATCGTTCAGGCGTTATCTCAGAGTGGTGATATCCGAGCGCTTAATCTGTTAATTGAAGTGGTTGGCGTGGAAGTGGCTAATCATTGTCAGGGGAGTGTGCGACGAATTGCAGCTAGAGGATTAGGAAAAATTGGTCAAGGCTTGAGTGAACGGGAAAAAATCGATCGCATCATCGATAAGTTACGATGGGCAGTGTTTAATGCAGAAGATTGGGCGTTGCGATATGCCGCGATCGTTTCGTTACAAGAGATTGGTACACCAGAAGCTGTTACTGTTTTGCAACACGTGTTATCGCATGAATCTGATCGGGTTGTTCAAGAACGCATCACCGTTTCTCTTGCCAATTAAACCGCTAGAACCGATGATCTAAAATTATAGCCATAGTCATATTGGTTAGGACATTTTTGTGGGGCGGCGCAGCCGCCCCACAAAAATGTCCATGTCCTAACCTAGCTGACTACAGCTATATCTCGTAAAGCAGGTGTCTCACCTGGACAGACAAGGTTCATGCTTAATCTGCACTTCATCAGTTCAGTGTCACTCTGCATTCTTCCGGGAATGCTGTTTTTGGCTGTGGCTGTTTTCCTGCTGAAGCGAGAAGTCACTCGACGACGGTGCGCCGAAATTACCCTACGCCAACAAACCGATCGCGAACGCCTGATCCACCAAATTGCTCAACACATTCGGGAATCATTAAATCTGGATGAGGTGTTAGCCACCACCGTAGCCGAAGTCAGGCAATTTTTAGGATGCGATCGCGTTCTCATCTATCGTCTCTGGGAAGATGGAACGGGCAGCGCCATCACAGAAACCGTCCTGCCAAATTACCCAATTATTCTAGGACAGTCGTTTCCAGAAGAAGTATTTCCGCGTGAACATCATCAGGCATATTGCCAGGGAAAGGTTCGCACAATCGCAGATATCACTCAAGCGGATGTTGAGCCGTGCTTAGCAGATTTTGTTAAATGGTTTGGCGTTAAAGCAAAACTCGTTGTGCCGATTCTGCAAGAACGACGAGAGGATGGGCAACCCTCTACGCCTTACCTGTGGGGATTATTGATTGCTCACCATTGCAGCCAACCTCGTCAGTGGCAATCGATCGAAATTGAATTAATGAAACAGTTGGCGACACAGGTGGCGATCGCGATTCAACAATCTGAACTCTACGAACAGTTGCAACTGTTGAATGCTCAATTGGAACACCGAGTTCAAGAACGCACAGAGGCGCTTGCACAAGCCAATGTTTCACTCCGAGCCGAGATTGCCGAACGAAAACGAACTGAGGCAGCCTTGCGTCATACAAATCACACCCTAGAGTCACTGATTGCAGCGTCTCCTCGTGCCATTTTTACGCTTGATCTCAATGGCAATGTCAAAATTTGGAATCCGGCGGCTGAGCGGATGTTTGGCTGGACAGTTGCAGAAGTGATCGATCGCCCCAATCTGGTAATTCCGGTTGATCAGTTTGAAGAATATCGCGTTCTTCAGGAAAGCATTCTACAAGGAACAACCTATCCCAGACTCGAATTACAGCGACCGCGAAAAGATGGAACAGCGATCGATATTATTCTGTCTGCTGCTCCTCTGTTGGATAGCGAAGGCAAGATTTGCGGAATGGTGGCGGTGATTGCTGATATCACGGAACAAAAACGGCAAGAAGAACAGGTGCGGTTATTGCAATCGGTTGTGGTGAACGCAAATGATGCCGTGTTGATTACGGATGCAGAACCGATCGATTCGCCTGGCCCCAAAATTATTTACGTGAATGAGGCATTCACACGCATGACAGGCTATACTCTTGATGAAGTGTTGGGGAAAACGCCACGAATTCTTCATGGTGAAAAGACCGATCGCACCCAGCTTGACAGAATTCGCTCCGCATTGATACGGTGGGAGGCAGCGACGGTTGAGGTCATCAACTATCGCAAAGATGGATCAGAATTTTGGGTTGAATTTAGTGTGGTTCCGGTTGCAGATAAGACAGGCTGGTACACAAACTGGGTTTCGGTGCAGCGAGATATTAGCGATCGTAAACACGCCGAACAAACGCTGCGTCAAAGTGAAGCTCGATTTCGATCGCTCATCGAAAATGCATTGGATATTATCACCATCATGGATGCTGACGGGATGATTCGATATGCTAGTCCTTCAGTGGAGAAAGTACTGGGATATTCGACAGCATCATTGATCGATCGAAACTTTTTTGAGTTCGTGCATCCTGATGATTTTGTGAATACCTGCTATAACATTACGAATGCGATTCAAAATCCGGATACAACACTCTCCACGGAGTTTCGCTGTCGTCACAAAGATAGTTCATGGCGAATTTTGGAAGCTATTAGTCAACGGTTTATCGACTATGGTGAGATGAGCCGAATCATGGTGAATTGTCGAGATATCACGGCTCGAAAGCGTCTAGATGAGATGCGTTTGGCATTAGACCGAGAAAAAGAACTGAGTGCAATTAAAACTCGATTTTTCTCAATGGCATCGCATGAATTTCGTACTCCTCTGAGTACTATTCTTGCGGCGGCTCAGTTGCTAGAGAATCGCCATGATAATGCAGATGAGTCTGAGAAAACGCATCGAAATTTGCAACGGATTCAAACCAGTGTCAAACATATGATCCAGATTTTGGATGATATCCTCACCATCAATCGAGCAGAAACCGGAAAACTAGAATTCAATCCAAAATTAATGGATTTGGAAAAGTTCTGTCAGCAAATCATTGAAGAAGCGCGATTGACAGCGACCCCTCAGCATACGATCGTCTTCACGAGTTCAGGAATGAGCTTTAATGCTTGTTTGGATGAAAAACTACTGCGCTCGATTCTCACTAATCTTCTCTCTAATGCAATCAAATATTCACCCCAAGGCGGAACGGTTTCTCTTACTTTAAAACAAAATACTGATCACGCTAATCTCTGTATTCAAGATCAGGGAATTGGCATTCCGATCGCGGATCAAAAACAGCTTTTTGAACCATTTCATCGAGGTAGCAATGCCCGTAAAATCCCAGGAACCGGATTAGGACTAGTAGTTGTGAAAAAATGCGTCGATTTACACGGAGGTGAGATCGAATTGGATAGCACTGTTGGCGTTGGCACCATGTTTACCATTATGCTGCCTCTCAATTTACCTCAATAAACAGCGACTAGATTCCAGCTTCTACAAGTGCCTGATTCAGCGCATCTAACACTCCAAGTTGATCAGCCCAATCAGCCAGGTAGCCATAATCCAGGGTTTCCACCTGCACTTTTAACACACCCAACACATCGCGCCATTGTTTTTGTGATTCGCTACGGTTTCTCCAGATTAGTTTTTGTAAAATGATGTCTTCTGCTGAGCAAATGTAAATTCCTCCTTCTGGCAGATCAAGAAAACGCCGTCGTGCCATCTTGTTATGAGCAAAGCGGTTGTCTTTAAGAACAAACAGATCTATCTTCTCTAAAGATTCATTATTAATCACATTGAACGACTTAGAGGCATCAGATGATTCGACAGCTTCTATGATAGCCGTTTCGCTAATGTAAAACTCGTCATTGAGAAATGCCTGAATTAGGGATTGGACTTGAGTTTGAGAGATCTCAATCACTAGATCCACATCTTCGGTGTAGCGGCTCTCACCCAAAAGACTACTAGCAACAGAACCACCAACATAGTAAGGAATGTGAAGCGGTTCCAAAATGGCTGCCATTTTGCGGACTGTAGCAATCGGATCTTGAATCATAATGTTACCGTTTAGATCGAGCATCGCGTTAAACCATGCTTCACCAAAACGCTTCTTTAAGTAATGCGATCGCTTTGAGCCAGCCGGAGCATTGGCTAGCGTAAGTTGTCTAACTGATCGATTAAACGAGGCAAACCGTTCGGTTCGTTGAGCTAGCGTGAGTTTTCGCAGTTGGGCAAACAAAAACACATCCGCATCAATGCTTGTATCTTCCGCTTGCGTTCGATAACCCGGTTTAACTATTGCTTTAGGGATGATCGGCATGAAAATCGTTTTGCACTCACTAAAGTAATTGTATCGCTTACCACACTTTGCGCCTTCAGGGAATATTTGAAAAGTATTTTTATCATCAGCTTGGCAAGATTGGAGATTGTGTGCAAAACGTGTTGGCAGTGAATCAGGTGGCAAATAAAAGGTATAGATTAGGGTGTAAGCATCGACAGGACTGAAACATGGATTTAAGAATTGGAAATGGCTATGATATCCATCGTCTGGTGAGCGATCGTCCACTCATTCTCGGTGGCATTCAGATCGCGCACGGTCTGGGACTCTTAGGGCATAGCGATGCCGATGTTCTGACTCATGCGATCATGGATGCGATGCTCGGTGCCCTGAGCTTGGGTGACATTGGGCACTACTTTCCTCCCTCTGATCCTCAGTGGGCAGGAGCCGACAGTCTAAAGCTATTGGCTCAGGTGAATGAGCTTATTCTCTCTAAAGGCTGGAAAATTAACAATCTTGACTCGGTGATTGTGGCTGAGCGTCCCAAACTCAAGCCTCATCTTCAAGCGATGCGCGATCGTCTGGCTACTGTTTTGCAACTCACGGCTGACCAAATCAGCATCAAAGCCACAACGAATGAAAAATTGGGACCTGTGGGACGAGAAGAAGGAATTGCGGCATATGCCGTGACGTTGTTGGTAAAAGAGTGATGGGATAATGTAGAAGCAGCAAGTGTAAAAAACCGTTACAACTATGGCGATCGAGCTAGCTCAGGGTGCTGCTTCGTTAGCGGCACGGGATGCAATCGGGTTAAAGCGTGTTTTTGAAGGAATCAGCGCAGAAAGTTGTCCTCGTTTCTTCAATTTCCATATCCATACCATTCACTCAGATGGTCGGCTACAGCCAGAACAGGTTATCGAACAGGCGATCGCGATCGGGCTACGCGGATTAACGATCACCGATCACCATAGCGTCAATGGCTACCGCAAGGCGCAACAATGGCTAAACGAGTGGCTACAATCTTTTCCAGATCTGGCTGATTCAACACCTCGGTTTTGGACCGGCGCAGAAATTAACGCGGATTTGCTGGACATAGAAGTTCACATTTTGGCATATGCCTTCAACCCTGACCATGTGGCTATCCAACCCTATTTGCAAGGATGCACCGTCACAGGGGAAGCGTATCGGGCCGATCGGGTGATTGCAGCGATTCATGCAGCCAACGGATTAGCCGTATTAGCGCATCCAGTTCGGTACAAGCGATCGCCCGTTGACCTGATCCCCGCCGCTGCTCAATTGGGGATCGACGGACTTGAAACTTACTACGCCTACAACAATCCGTCTCCGTGGCACCCTAGCCCCCAACAAACGAAGCAAGTGCAAACGTTGGGAGAATCCCACGGTCTGCTGAACACCTGCGGCACAGATACGCATGGTTTAAGCCTATTGCAACGCTTGTAGAAATGAGTTACTTCACTTTGACATTGTTTAGGAGCAAACCCCCGTTCGCCCTTAGCGTGAGCGAGTGATCTGGAAGGAGCGAACTGCCCCCTTACCATGAGCAACTATATCTGTCTATCACTATCTGTCTATCACTATCTGTCTATCACTCCACTGCCCCTAATGCTTTTAGCGTCATGATTTGCGCTTCTGTCAATCCTCTGATACCTGTAATCATCATTCCTTCATAAGGTTTGGCTGCCCTGAGAGTCTTGAGACACTCTCCAGTTTGAATGTGCCAAATTTTAATGGCTTCAGTGAGGCTACCACTAGCCAAATGAATACCATCCGAACTGAAACTGACTGATACTACTTGATCAGTATGTCCCTTTAAGGTGTTGAGCAGATTTCCTGTAGATATCTGCCAAAGTTTCACAGTGTGATCGCCTCCACTGGCAAGGAATTGACCATCCGGGCTAAACGCGATCGACCAGACCGGACTTGTGTGGCTGGTGAGCGTATGCAAAACTTGTCCTGTGCAGGCATCCCAAATCTTCACCTGATGATCTCCACCCCCACTGGCAAGCAGACGCCCATCCGGACTAAAGCTAATCGAAGCGACCTGTGCCGTGTGTCCATGTAACGTCTTCAGCAGGCGTCCTGTCTGGACATCCCAAAGGTTTATGGTTTGATCCAAGCTGCCACTGGCGATCGTCGTGCTATCCGGGCTAAACCCGACTGACCACACCCAACGATGATGTCCTTCTAAGCTGCGAATTAACTCTCCGGTTTGCACATCCCACAAGCGTACTGTGTGATCGCCACTGCCACTTGCCAAGCGCTGACCATCTGGGCTGAATGCCACCGATCGCACCCAATCCGAATGTCCCTGCAATATTCGCACAACTTGCCCCGATGCGACATCCCACACGCGCACCGTGCGATCGTGACTGCCACTTGCCAAGCGTTGACCATCTGGCGCGTAGACAATCGACTGTAGCCCACTCGTGTAGCCTTGTAATGTTTTCAATGCTTGACCCGTTGTTGTATCCCATAAGCGCACCGTTTGATCATGGCTGCCACTGGCAAGCCGTTGACTCTCCAGACTGGCGGCTACAGATGTAATTGATTTCGTGTGACCATGCAAAACCTTCAGCGTTTGTCCCGTTTCCACATCCCACAGGCGAACTGTCTGGTCTTCACTACCACTCACCACTATTAGTTTGAGGGGGAGTCGCATAAACGCTACTGACCACACCCTATTTGTATGTCCTTGCAAAATCTGTATCGCGTTGCCTGTATGGACATCCCACAATCGGATGGTGCGATCGTGGCTCCCTGTTGCCACATATTGACCATCCGGACTGAATGCTACCGAGGTAACAGTTTCGGGATGTCCCTGTAAAATCTGCCTGATTTGCCCACTCATCACATCCCATAACCGCACAGTTCGACCTTCACTACCTGCCAGGATACGTCCATCCGGACTGAACGCAACAGACGCAATCGATCGCGTAGAATCGTGCAATACCCTCAAGATTTGCCCCGTTGCCACATCCCATAGCCGTATTGTGTGATCTTCGCTGCCACTAGCGAGGAGATGTCCATCTGGGCTGAATGCCACTGACAACACCCAATTGGTATGTCCCTTGCAGGTCAAAAATGGATAATTATCTGTCATTTGCCAGAGATGAACTTCGCCGTTTGTATCTCCGGCAGCTAACCATTCACCCTTCGGACTGAATTCAACACACAAAATACTCTCAAAAATTTGCGTAAAAACAGATTTCGTGAAATCAGCGTTTTGAAAACTGACTTGATGTAAATTGACGGCACGGAGATCAGCATGCCAGATACTCAAATGCGAAAAGTCATATCCTGCTAAATCAATATGCAAATGATTGCAAAGGTTAATCAGATTACCTCCTGCATAGCCTGAGAAAGTACATTCATCTCGGAGCAGTTTAAGAATGGATTGAAGAAAGTGATCGATCGCTTTCTGTGAACTAAAATTTGCCTGAAGTTTTGTAGCGATCGGCTCGATGATCAGCTTAATCTGCGTTTCTTGAATGTAGTCTTTAACAGTAGTTTTGAGCAGAGCATGACTTTGAAATAGATCAGTAGGAGTGGTGGTAATTAATTCAGCACAAACTTTCCGAATCAATCGATCAATAACATACTCCATCACAACAGGCTGTTGCGTGTAGCGGCTGGCATTTTTTTCGATGAGCGATCGCCAACTCAGTGATTTTAGAGCTTCCAAAATCTCAATGCGATTGACTGGCGGAATGATATCATTTGCCAGTTCTGCGATCGGTGTCCATTCACGATTGATCGCCAACCAATACATAATAGATTGTTCGAGTGGAGACAGGCGATCGAACTGATGATCTAACAAACGACGAACGCCATTGAAAATAGAAACATCTTCAGCTAAAAACTCGGCAATTTCGCCGCTAAATAGTTCTCGAATAGAGGTGGAAACAATTCTGAGGGCAAGTGGATTGCAGCCATAGAGTTGACAGAGCCGCTGTTTTTGCTCAGCCGAGCCAACTAATCGGTTCGCTTGAATCAATGCCTCAGACGCTTCCAGAGAACCACTTAACGCGATCGATCGCACTGACAACTGATCTCCTTCTAAGGATGCAATTTCAGTTGGTTTTTCCCGACTTGTGAGAATTACACAACTTTGATGCGAGGTTTCACCAATGATTCGGAAGAGTTCACCATAATTTTCATAGCCCGGACGATAATAGCCCGCTCGATCGCCCGACTGCAAAATCGTTTCCAAATTATCTAAAATCACCAGACAGCGAGACGATCGGAGCCAATGCATCAAGCAACTTTGGCTGACCTCTGCATCGCGTTGATTGGATAAGAAAGGAATCAGGTCGCTGAGGAGTGTCTCTAACAGTGGAGCATTGCGGAGCGATCGCCAAATGAGATACTGGAAGGGGGAAGGGAGGGAAGGAGGGGAGGTTTGATGAATGTTTTTGGGGTTGCTGCTTGATTTCTGATTCTCAGTTTCAACAATCTGCTGCGCGAGTTTCACCGATAGAGCAGTTTTACCGATGCCCCCCATGCCTAACAGCAGGACGAGACGGCAACGATCGCCAACAATCCATTGGATCAGGGTGTTGAGTTCTTCGGTGCGTCCGCAAAAGAGGGTGACATCAATGGCTTCACCCCAGTCGCAGTGAGGGGGAGAGGGGGGGAGAGGCGGATGAGAGGAGGGGGATTGCTTTTCGGTTAGCGGTTTTGCTCTCTTGTTGTGCGGCTCTGCGGCTTTCTGGATAGGTTGACTCGTCTGACGTTCTAGGGCAATGCGAAAGTTGGTTTTACTGACGGTTTCGCCTAACGCTTGACTCAAGTGTTTCCAAAATTTAGGACCTACATCACGAGTCAGATAGCTAATGGAATAGCCAGATTCATCGGCAATCTGCTCATAGGTTTGATTATGCCAAGAACCTCTGAGGATGGTCGTTTCCACATCACTGAGTTGCCTGCCGAGTCGAGCCGACAGAACTGCATTGGCAATCTCAAGTGCCTGCTCAAAGTCCATCCTTACATCACCCAATGAGCAAAACCGTTGTCAAATTTTACCTGAATCTATCAGGATTTTTGGGTATGTCCTATCTTCTTTACCACAATTTTCTAAAGACGGATTTCGGATTGGCACATCAGTTCCAATTCAACACTCGACGGGTTTCTCCGGCGGCTCGTTGCATGGCTTGTTCAGAACTCAGTTGCCCTGTGATAGCTGCACTCAAATATCGTTGAAGGATATCAGCGACTTGAGCATATTGACGGATAGGAGGACGCAAGACAGCTTGATTGGCAACACTAAGGATCGAGGATTAAATAAGGTGTAATTTTAGCATCCCTATCTGTAAGCTAGAGAGATAGGTAAGTCACGAGTGAATTGATGCAACCCTACCCTGCCCCCATAGAAGCCCGGATGCAACGGTA
>JAAUSF010000181.1 GCA_012033255.1 Cyanobacteria bacterium RU_5_0 | reverse complement strand
ATCTCCCCCATCCCCCCCTGCTCCGCCTACCCCCACCACGATCGCCCTGACCCTCGCCACTCTCCTCCTAATCGGTCGGGCAACCTTACTCGCTGAAGTTCCGTTCCATCAGTTAGGGTTGGCATTGGGGATTTGCGGATGGTTGCTCTGTTGGTTGACTCGTCGAGATTCCAGTCGCGTCGTTTGGCTACGAGCCGGAATGGGGCTAATGGCGTTGGGATGGATTGTGTCAGTGACGAGTGATCCGCCGTGGCAAGCGATCGCCGTTAGCCTTCTCGGATTCTGGCTGTTATTCGATCGAATGCGAACGTTGCCTCGCTCAGCAACCCTCATCGCTCTCTTCCTCATTGGACTCCAGGCTTACGGATTGCTATGGCGAGTGATTCCCTCAAACTGGCGGCAGCAGATCATCACAAGGGCGATCGACATTGCCGGAAATTCTGGAATGCCTCACACGTTGATTGGAATTGGCGTATTTCCTTATCTGCTGCTGACTTTAGGGATGGCGATGTGGCTATGGCGACAGCAGCAGTCAAACCTAGCAAAACAGACTGAAATAATGGCGCTGATTTTGGGAGTCAGCTTGACGGCGATCAGTGCTGTGAATCCGATCGTGCGATCGATCAATCTGCTCGTATCGGCAGTCGCTCTAGCCTGGGTTGTTTGGAAACGTCCGATCGTCCCATCTGCCTTGAGCTATGCCACGCATCTTATTATCGTCATCGCCATCTGTTCTAGCATTGATGCTGTATTGCCATTCCTCAGCGATCTCGTTTGGGCAAGAATTCTGTTGGGAATAATGGCACTGGAATGGTTTGGCAGTGTTGGTTCTAGCTATCCGGTTTGGCGACGCAGTGCATGGCACATCGGATTAGCATTAGCAATTATCAGCTACCTGATGCTGCTCTTTCCATTGGCAGAAGGCGGCAACCCAAATTTGATTTGGCTCGTGACTCCTGTAATGCTGACAGGATTGTCTCGATTACGCCAATTTCCCGATTCACGATCAGCCGCCTGGCTCAGCACTGTAGCGCTATGCGCTCAGCCACTCTTACTTCTTTCACTCAATGCCTGGATGATCAGTTTGGCAGTCGCAACTGGGTTGATGCTAGTGAACACCCACACGCTACGTCACCTCGCTGCGGCTGCGCTCACGATCGGATTTGCCCTTGGCTTCGAGGCAACCGCAATTCATCAGGGATTTGCCGATCGCCTCACCTTCGACATCACGCTCATTTTGCTGAGTATAAATCTCTGGCTACTCTGGCTAGGTCACAGTTGGCTCAACCAATCGATCAGCGACATCAGACAACTTTATGCACGAGCCAGCAACGGTTGGGCGATCGCTCTCTGTATCCTGACGCTGCTAATTTCAACAGGCTACAGTCTTCTCCTTAATTGGGCATCCTATTTTTTCACTCCATCTCGGCAACTGGTGCTTGCATCTGGACTGACGACAGGGGCGATCGGCTTCCGGCTCTGGCAACAACCGACAAACCTGGGCTTCTACGGTTTTGCTTGGTCAGTTGAGATACTGCTCATTATTCTCGTCAAGTTATTGGGTGGCTCAACAGAAATCGTGGCGATCGTCAACCTGGCGCTCGGATTGTTCAGTCAAATTGTCGGAGATCTCTGGGTCAGACGATCGGGACAAGATTACCGTGCAAGCTGGCACATCATTCCCTTAATCTATGCCGGATTAGGCTTCCTGCTTGCTCACAATACCTACACTGCCTCCACCGGACTTTACACTCTCGCGGCTGCCCTAATCGGCATTGGAATTGGACGACGCTATCCTCGACTCAAACCCCTGACGCTCCTGGCTGTTCTACTGGTTTCCGTTGCCGCCTACGAATTATTAATTTATCAACTCCTACAAGCCGAAGCTGGAAGCCCAGGAGATGGCGTGATTTTGCTAGCCGGACTTGCAGCAGCCATTGCAATCGCCGATCGGCTCTTTTCTCGCTGGCTCCTTCCTTACTTGCACCTGACCCCCATCGAACTTAACCCAATCGCGCATGTTCATTGGGCGATCGGCTCCCTCCTCTCCCTCCTCTCCCTCACCCTTCCCTTTAGTTCCACAGGCACAATCCTCTGGATCAGCATCACGTCCACCTTAGCCACCTATGCACTAGCCACAGGCAGAATCCCCCCTTCATCCCCTCATCCCCTCACTCTCCCACCCCCTCATCCCCTCACCCCGTCACCCGAAACCTGGACATATCTCGGCATCCTCGAAACTTTAATTGTGATCAGTTATATTCTGTACCGATCGATTCCCAATCCATTAGTTCTCACCAGTTGGGCAGGGGCGATCGCTTCCTTAATTGCAACAAGTATGTATCTCCTACCTTGGAATGCCTGGGGTTGGTCAATACGTCCTTGGCGCAACTCAGCAGGCATTTTGCCGATTCTAGTCATCCTCTTAACAAGTTGGACTATCACTCTGCAAAGTTTACTGATTGCAGCCGCATTCTATGCCTGGTTTGCAAACAGGATTCGGCAAATTCGTCTGAGCTATTTCAGTGTCATTTTATTGGATTGGGCAGTGCTGCGCTTCTTATGGCAGCAAGGAGGCTTAAATTTGCTTTGGATAGGCGTTGTCATCGGCGGATCATTGCTTTATGTAGCTCAGATTGATCCGGCGTTACAAACCCAATCGGCGCGAGAACAACGGCATGGGTTGCGATCGCTTGCAACCGGATTAATTTGCCTCACTGCTTTCTATCAAGCTGAAGTTGAAGCCAATTCCGCCGCATTTATCGTTGGGTTGATTGTGTTTTGCCTGGGGATTGGGCTAATCTTCGCCGGATTACTTTTAAAAGTAAGAGCTTTTCTCTACATCGGCACTGCCACCTTCATCATTCGAGTGCTGCGATTACTTTGGCTATTTATTAATACCTACTCTCTTTTACTCTGGGCGATCGGTATTATCTTAGGGTTAATTTTCATCTGGGTCGCAGCCACCTTTGAGGCACGTCGTAATCAAATGAATGCCCTGATGCAATATTGGACAACTGAATTAGAAAGCTGGGACTGAATTTAAGCAAGCTCAACTGAGTAAGATAATTCTGGGGTAATGGGTGATGGGTAATGGGAATGGATGATAGGTGATAGGTGACAGGTGATGGGTGATGGGTGATAGGTGACAGGTGATGGGTGATGGGTGATGGGTGATGAATGATGGGTAATTGTGAAACCATTGCCAACGCTGATTACCCATTACCGATTACCCAATTTCTCGAAACCAACAACAAATTCCAATTCCTCTAAACGACAAAGCTATTGGCTTCTCCCTGAACGGCTTGCCAACTCCGCGCATCATAATAGAGATCTTCCAGTGTAATGCTGTATAACGCTTCTTTCATTTTTTGATGTAGACGATACCATAGGGTGAATGTTACCCAATCTTCTGCTTGTTCGGCTTCCGGCTCATGACGGGGCAGTGGATCGATCGTTTCACCCACCGCTTCTAAAATTTGCCCAAGCGAGATTTGAGCAGGCGATCGTGCTAATCGATATCCGCCTTGAGCGCCTCGAACTGATTCAACTAATCCGGCTTTTCGGAGTTCGATGAGCAGTTTTTCCAGGTAGGGAGCAGGTAAATCTTGACGTTGAGCAATTGCCTTTACAGAAGCAGGTCTGGATCTTGGTTGCAGGCTCAAATCGAGCAGTGCCTTAACGCTATAGTGTCCACGAGTCGTTAGCTTCATTATTTTCCTTTGAACAATACAGTTACTTTGCGATCGCATCTACCACTAATCTGGACAAACCTATCTTCGTAGGTTAAAGAGTCAACGAATTTTGCCATCAGCTATCAGTAAACTGCACTGAAGGGGCGATCGAACAGCCCAATCAGCATTAGATAACTGACTCAAAAGCTGATAGCTGACTACTGATACCTAACATCTGTTAATCAAGGTTGAGATTTCTTTCAACAGGTGGCGAATAAAAACATTACACTTGATTCAAATTGGGTGAAAAAGTATCCTTATCAGGGTAGTATAGTTTCACAGGCTGAAATAATGCTAAAGATGAACATCGTAACGTTGATCAGCGACATTAGTACTCATTAGGTTCCTCATCATTAATGCAAACTCAGGCTAATGAATAGAAAGAAAAAGAACGAGCCCCTAACAGGTGAAGCACTGCTTTCCAAGGTTAAAGAACTGGAGCATCTCAACAAAGAAGACAAAGCGAAAGAATGTGGCTATTACACGGTTACAAAGAACGGTGTAGAGCGAGTTAACATGATGAAGTTCTACAATGCCCTCTTGGAAGCCAAAGAGATTGAGCTAGATGGCAAACAATCGAGCAATGGTCGAGGCGGTAGGAGTGCAAGTTACCGGATTACCGTACAAGCAAATGGAAATTTGCTCATTGGTGCCGCATACACAAAGCAAATGGATTTAAAGCCAGGGGACGAGTTTGAAATTTCCTTGGGTCGTAAACATATTCGCCTCAAGCAGATGGATGGCGAGAATTCTGAAGACTGATAATGTCTTAAATTTTAGATGTCGCTAGGTGTTCCCCCAAAATTGTGGGTTCTCGATCGCCTTTATTTTTTGATCCAAATCAATCTTTGTAGGGATGCAAAATTCTGTGTCCCTATTTTGAGTGTTTAAGGATGTAAATAAGCCGAAGGTCATCTTCTTACCGAAGTTTTTAGTTGAATGCGATCAGTCAGCATTACGAACAGCTTATTTTTTCAAGCGTCCTAACCCAGTTAATGCTCCAGATTGGGTGGGATCTACTCTGCTATGCCGCGTGATTGGCTAAAGTCGAGATAAGATGTTCCTGTTCAGCCTCATCCACTGTCACCATGTCTACAGTCTCCAAAAAAATTTGTTTGGTTGGCGACTTCGGTGTGGGTAAAACTAGCCTGATTCGTCGCTTTGTCGATCGGCAGTTCAGCGATCAGTATCTCTCGACCGTAGGAGTAAAAATTTCCCGTAAGCTAATAAACGGTTCAAACCAGGATTCGGTTAAATCACCACGTTTACAGCTTTTGATTTGGGATATCGAAGGGAGTACAAAGTTTAAGGCGATCGCCCCAACTTACCTGCAAGGAGCCAGAGGAGCCGTGATTGTGGCTGATGTTACCCGCTTAGAAACGCTGGCTCACCTGAGCGATCATGTTCAACAGTTCTTATCAGTTAATCCGCAGGGCGTGGCGATCGTCGCTCTTAACAAAGCCGATTTGTTGGATGACGAACAACTGAATCAACTCTTACAAACCGAGTGGTTTGTCCATCATGCCCGAATATTAGGAATGCACACAACGTCTGCCAAAACGGGCAAAGATGTTGATCAAATCTTTGAAACGCTGGCTCATCGCCTAGTTTAATCTCATGAATTCATTATTCACAACGCTGTTAGCCCTGCGTCAGATTGAATATATAACGCTCGATCGAGACTTTCGGATTGTCACTATTTCGGAGGGAGCCAGCCAGTATGCGGATGCCCTGTATCCGCTTGAAGTAGGCGGCGATTGTGTCCTCTGTTTTCCAGAATTGATTGGCTTTGAAGAAAATCTGAAGGCCCTCTTAGAGGGACGACAAATGAGCTTTGAGTTGCAAGCCATCACTCGTCCCTTACCAGATGACTCCCTCTGCTACTTCGATCTCTGTGCCGCAAAACTCGATTCAGAGGAATGGCTCAAAGGCTGTCTGATTCTGTTTTTCATCAATGTCACTGAACAGATGAGGCTGGAACAAAGTCTCGTGCAAGCCTCCAATGAAATGAGCCTGTTGCTAAGTGCTATTAATACCTCTAAAGATTACGTCGATACGATCATCACTTCTATGGCGGATGCGCTGTTAGTCACAACGGCATCTGGCATGATCAAAACCGTCAATGATGCGACGGAAGCGTTGTTGGGCTATAGTCAAGCCGAACTCATTGATCAACCCTTTTCGATGCTTGTGGCGGATCAAAATTTCCTGATTCAAGCGATCCAGCCCAAAATTCGTTCTCAGACTGAAATCTTGAGAGACATTGAGGTGATTTGTCGCACCAAAACAGGTGAAAAGGTGTCTGTGGCTTTCTCCTGTGCCAAAATTCAAACTAATGTCGATCGCGCTCCTGATTTCATTTACATCGGGCGAGACATCACGGAACGAGAGCGCACTCAGCAACGCTTGATGGCACAATACACCGCTGCTCACATTCTCTCAGATGCTCCCTCTCTCTCGGTTGCGGTCGCCAAAATCCTCCCGGCACTCTGCCATAGTTTGGAGTGGGATCTAGTAGAACTCTGGCTCCCGACAGAAAACCAGCCCTCATCCCCTTCCCTCTCTTCCGCCTTCACGCCTCACTCTTCCTCCTTCTATCTCTGGTGTGCCGGAAGCTGGTCACGATCGCCCCAACGCACGTCCGCCTTCATGACCATTACCAAACAAATGACATTTGCACCTGGTGAAGGGCTACCCGGACGAGTGTGGGCAACACGGGTACCGCAATGGATGCCGGATGTCTTGGAAGATGCTCGGTTTGTGCGATCGGCTCTTGCCGCTCAAGCCGGACTCCATGCCGCGTTTGGCTTTCCGATTCAGAACAATCGGGAGATGCTGGGTGTTGTCACATTCTTTAGCCGGAAGGTGCGACAGCCTGATCCAGATCTACTCCACACGATGACCGTGATCGGGAGCCAATTGGGACAATTTATTCAACGTAAACGGGCTGAAGTCGCGCTTCGTCAAGAGCAAGAACGCACCGAATCTCTCCTCCGCAATATCTTGCCCGAACCGATCGCCGATCGCCTCAAGCAGGGAGAAGGCACGATCGCTGAACACTTTGCAGACACAACCGTATTATTTGCTGACCTGGCAGATTTCACCACGATCGCTGTCCGTTTTTCACCCATTCAACTGGTGGACTTGCTCAACCAAATCTTCTCAGCATTCGATCGGATCACTGAGCAATATGGATTAGAAAAAATCAAAACCATTGGGGATGCCTATATGGTGGTGGGCGGTGTCCCCAAGCGGCGCACCGATCATGCTCAGGCGATCGCCGATATGGCGCTGGATATGCAGGCAGAAATCGATCGGTTTAACATCACGCACCATCAATCGTTCAAAATGCGAATCGGGATTCATAGCGGTGCTGTTGTGGCGGGTGTCATTGGAATTAAAAAATTTAGCTATGATCTCTGGGGAGATACTGTCAACACGGCTAGCCGCATGGAATCTCACGGGATTGCGGGACAGATTCAAGTGAGTGCCCAAACCTATGAACTGTTGCGTGAGCAGTACGAATTTAAGGAGCGAGGAGTAGTGTTTATCAAAGGTAAAGGAGAAATGACCACTTATCTGCTGAGCGGTAGGAAATAGGGCGTTGCTGAAGAATGGGATGAAATGATTTGCACCTGTCAATTTTCTGTTTTAGCCCTAACTCAAACGATGCCTCAAAATCTTACCCTTAAATCCGTAGGTTGGCTTAAGGAAAGCAGTCGTTCCAGGTCGGAAATGATAGACTGCACATTGTTCATCCGATCGCGGAATTTAGGAGATATGCAGGAAGGAGAACGTCATGCTCGAATATCTTCCGCCGCTAAACAACCACAATTTACCTTACCCCGATACCATTCATCCGATCGTTGTGCATTTCGTAATTGCGATGGTATTGTTCGCTTTCTTCTGTGATGTGGTTGGCTATCTCAGTAAAAACACTCGTTTGTATGAAGTCAGTTGGTGGAATTTGTTTTTCGCGACAATTTCCATCTTTATCGCGGTCATGTTTGGTCAAGTTGAGGCAGGTTTAGCAGAACCGTATGAGGCGGCTGAACCCGTTTTGAATTTACATACCATTCTTGGTTGGTCGCTTTCGGCAATCCTGTCGGCGATCACGGCTTGGCGCTTCATCATTCGATCGCGTGATCCTCAGAAAGTTCCCATTCCGTTTTTGGGAGTTGGATTGCTGCTCACCATTCTGGTGTGTGTGCAAGTGTATCTCGGAGATGAACTGGTATGGGTGTATGGATTGCACACCGTGCCTGTTGTGGAAGCCGTCAAAGAGGGAGTGTTGCGATGAATTCGGAACTAATTGATCAGATAGGAGCACAATTTGGGGCAAACGGACTGCCCTATCCTATTCCGATTCATCCTAATCTAGTCCATCTGACATTAGGATTATTCATCATCGGGATCGCATTTGACATCGCAGGCGCACTGTTTCCGCTAGAAAGATCTATCCTGAAATTTTTATCCTTAACGGCAGTTCGCTCTAATTTTTTTGATGTCGGTTGGTACAATGTTCTAGCCTCCGCCATCATCACATTTTTCACGGTTGCTACCGGATTCTACGAAATTATGCTGGCAGAGCCACCTACGGATATCAGGAGCGCCTGGGGATTGCAGGCAATGGAGACAATGCTATGGCATGGTGTAGGGGGAGTGCTGCTGCTAACGTTGATTGTAGGAATGACGGTCTGGAGGGGTTTTCAACGGTTTATCTGGCGCAAGGACACCGTTAGACAGGTGCAATGGAGCTATCTGGTTGCCGGATTAGTCATCCTATTTATTATGTATCTCCACGGGACACTGGGAGCGCATTTGGCGGGCGAGTTTGAGGTACATAACACAGCAGATCGCTTACTCCGTTTGGGTGAAGACCCAAATGTGCTGCTGAAATAAGCCAATTGTTAGAGTGCAGAGAATAATTATGAAACTCTCGACTATCTTGACATTGATAGGGATCTTCATTGTCCTCTTGGCGGCGGGTCTATGGATGGGGCAGCTATCCTATTCCTGGTTTCCGACTCAAGCGGCTGCCGAATCGAAGCTGATTGACGATCTGTTCAGCTTCTTAGTCACGCTGGGCACGATCATTTTTTTAGGCGTGACAGGAACCATTGTCTACAGCATTCTTTTCAACCGAGCGGGTAAATACGATTTCAGCGATGGTCCGGCGATCGAGGGTAACACGACGCTAGAAATTGTCTGGACAGCTATCCCGATTCTGCTGGTGATCTGGATTGCAGGCTACAGCTATCAGGTCTATGAGCAAATGGCAGTTCGCGGACCGATGGACATTGTTCATATGCATATGCCCGGAATGGAGTCAGCTTATGCGGCTCCAGCGAATGCCAATACAACCCCGATTGAAGAAATTCAAGTAACTGCAAAGCAATGGGCATGGATATTTCGCTATCCCAACAAAAACGTGATTACTAGTACTGAACTGCATCTTCCCGTGAATCAGCGCGTTCGCCTATCCATGCGATCGGAAGATGTGATTCATGGGTTCTACGTTCCGGCATTCCGACTCAAGCAAGACATCGTTCCGCAGCGCACGATCGACTTTGAATTTACGCCCATTCGCGAAGGCAGATATCGACTCAACGATTCTCAATTTAGCGGCACCTATTTTGCCATCATGCAAGCCGATGTAATTGTTGAATCACCTGAAGATTACGATCGATGGCTTGCCAAAGCCGCAACCACCAAACGCCGTCCGGCATACAACCAGGCATTTAGCGAATATACCGAAGCATCAGAAAAAGGCTTTGGTGGCTGGGCAACGATTCCGCCTGCATCTCCTCCAATGGTGAATCAAGCTAGTTAATGTAGTTAGACAAAGTTAATTACACATCTTATGGGATGGGCATCTTGCCCGTCCGGGCGGGTGTTCGCGAAGCGTGTCCGTAGGACATGGACACCCACCCCACAACCCACCCACAATTAATCTAGGTTTACCTACATAAGAGAGTTTTAAGTTTTAAGTTCTGAAGCACGAATTCGATCTGATACCAATTCTTTTTAAGGTTGCACAGAACAAATGGGGGTCAAGGGGGCTTCGCCCCCTTGTGGGGACGGAGTCCCCACGCCCCCTCTTCTAGGCAGGTTCATAGAAAATTGGTATGACCTTAAAACTCATCACTTAACACTCAACACTCAAAAAGGAAGGTAGTGAATGACGAATATTCCTGTTGAAGGTATGGTGGCAGGTCAGCCACAGCATGAACCGCCGACGTGGCGGCGTTATTTTAGCTTTAGTACCGATCACAAGGTGATTGGCATTCAATATCTTGTCACCTCGTTTGTCTTTTTCTTGATCGGGGGATTGTTTGCAATGGTGATCCGGGCGGAACTGATCACGCCGGAAGCCGATCTGGTCGATCGCACTCTTTACAACAGTATGTTCACCATGCATGGCACGGTGATGATTTTTTTTATGGATTTTTCCGTCGCTGGTTGGGTTGGCGAATTATCTGGTG
>JAAUSF010000180.1 GCA_012033255.1 Cyanobacteria bacterium RU_5_0 | reverse complement strand
ATCGACGATTGTGTTAAACAATCCCTGCTCACTCAACGATTCTGGCTCTCTTGACTCTCTCAGATGTCCTTACAATACCGATATTGCGCGCGCTTGAACAGCTTTTTTCAAACTGAGAATTGCTGAGGAAATTTGCACTTCCATCACCTGAGAATTGATTGGTTTATTATCATCGTCATAGTCGCTGAGGATATATTGCAGATGGCGATTGGGCGTGGTACAGGCCAAGATCATGCCTGCGGACATCGATTTATTGCCCCCGGTGTAATCTGCAATCACCTCTGTTGCATCGAGTCCGTAGCGCAACTCAGCATCAGCGTAAATGCGATCGATCAGTTCCCGAATAAAGTTCGGATCATTGGCCAACGCGGCATCTGATGCCAATAACCCAGCATCGCGATCGGCTAACGGTAAGTGATAATCCCGTCCATAGTGAAAGCATTTCCGGGGTAGCCCTTGTGCCACCAACTGCTCGACTAACGTGGTCGCTGTCTGTAAAGAGCGATCGCCACCACAGATCAGCCAACAGTGTTGCAAGTTTCCCTGTGCGGCTTGCCAATGGTGCAAAATAGCGGCTTTGGCGGGTGGATTTTGTCCCAAACTCACCAGCACAATCAGTCCAGGATAGGTTTGCGTGAGCGGACGAACTCGGGCCGTTTCGATCGTCGCGGTGGAGTTTCGCAGCACGATCCCTTTCATCCAGTCAGACAAATGAGCGGATAGATTAGAAACTGCCAATAGTACCGCGCCCACTAATCCAGCAACGACCAGCCCTTGCCAGAGGCGTTTATCGACTCCGAACTGCTGCTGTAGCCAGTCGCCAATCACCTCCAACACAAGTGTGGATAAGCCATCGCCAGCGACACCCAAAGCTAGCGTTAGAACAAAAATGAACGCGATCGGCTGCTTAGCAGGATTGGCAATCGCTTCTAACAAAACATTCCGTTTAACGGGTTTCATAGGCATTTCTCAATACTCTACCGCCATCGTAGTCTGAGCTTGGAAAGGCAGGCTTCCAGCTTGATCTCCATCCATTGATTCCCCTATGGGGATAGAATATACCCATCTTCAACCATAATTGTTCTGGAGATCGTTCTGGAGATTGACCCTGTTCCTATGTCACCCTCCTCTCGTCCACGTCGCTCCTCCCCCTCCGCAACGGCTACCTCCGTATGGCAACCTGGTGCAGAACTGGTAGGACTGGTGATCACGGTGCAACCTCAGTCAGCCTGTACCCTCTATCCTCAGTATCCGATCGGGCTGCATGCTTGGTTCCTCGATCAAGTACGACAATCGCATCCAGACTTATCCGCCCATCTGCATGATGAGCAAACCGAAAAACCCTTCACGCTCTCAGCGTTAATCGATCCCCAGTCTCCCTACGATCGTCCCCTTTCTCTCAGCGCCGATCGCCCCTATCAGTGGTTTATCACCGCGCTCTCTCCGGATCTGACCCAGTGGCTCAAAGAGTGGGTTTCGCGCCTTCCCCCCGTTCTGGAACTGCGTCATGCTCCGTTACTGATTCAAACTTGGGCGATCGCCCATCCTGCAACGACCTATGATCATCTCTTTACCACTGCGATAACGGAATCCTCTTCTATTGCACATTCAGATTCCCGTTCAGGGGAGGCGATCGATCCAAATCCCGATCAGCGCACCCTTCCATCCCTGACCTCGTTTAATTTATCATTCATTTCACCCACCAGTTTTCGCCACCGTAAACATCATTTACCCTTGCCCGTTCCAGAGAATGTCTTTCATAGTTATTTACGCCGTTGGAATCTGTTCTCAAAGATTGAATTTGATACGGAGGATTATCTGGATTGGATCGATGAAACAGCGATCATTGTACGCCATCAATTGCGGTCCCAAAAAGTGCTGGCTGGCAAACGCGGATCAGTCACCGGATTTACTGGAGCCGTGCAATTTGGCTTAGTTCCCCAGGCGCACACAGAGCCAGAATTTGTGCAACTGTTTCGAGCATTAGGCGGATTTGCCCCCTACTGCGGCACCGGACACAAAACCACCTTTGGCTTGGGGCAGACTCGCTTAGGCTGGCAGGATGCTGCCAGCTTAGCCCTAGCCACGACTCCAACGATTCAAGATTTGCTCTCCCAACGGACGGCTGAACTCACCGATCGCTTTCTGGCACAACGCAAACGATTGGGAGGCGATCGAGCCACTCAGATTGCTGAAACCTGGGCAACGATTCTGGCACGCCGCGAGTTAGGAGAATCCTTGCAAACGATCGCCACCGACCTACAAATGCCCTACGAAACCGTCAAAACTTACGCCAAGAAAGCCCGTAAAGCGGCGATCGAGGATTAGTCAGGTCAAATCAGTTAAAAGTTTGTTGATCACTTCAATGATCGACTGCGGCACTTCGTAGGTTTCCCCCTCTTGCCACCGTCCCGCTTCGATTTCTAGAAATCGGGTTTCTGTTCGCTGGTCGTAACAGTCTTCTAATTTACTGTGAATCACCACTAGCGGCTGGAGATGAGGCGCAAATAAGTCATGCCATTTCTGAATTTCTTCAGATTTGCTACTGATCACAATGTAGTGAGTACATGCTTCGATCACGGGCATTTTAGTAGCTTGCGGCATTCCACCCACATCCACAATTACGAGATCCGCGATCTGTCGAATTGCTTTGACCGCTTGAGCATGATAGCTAAAGTAATCGGTTAGCAGTTGATCAGCATTGGGCAACTGATGAATTTTATATTTTCCCCGTTCCACCAATACCTCAACCAGCCCCCGATCTACTGTTTCATACGACCAATTGCCTTCTCCATCCCAGTTTGCCCGATGCAGATACACTTGAAACTGAGAAGCTTGACGTGCCAAACTCCAGCGCAGAGCATTTGAGAACACGCTTTTGCCGCTATTGGGTGGCCCTCCAACGACGATCGCCAACCCAGGTGTTTTACGAGTGGGGAATGGAATAGTGTCGCCGACTTGTAGCCAATTGACTGAACTTTTAACGACGACGGCTGCCCCTAAAGTCATTGCATAACAGGCAACCCAGGGAGCCGCTTGGCAGCGATCGACCAAATGTGCATATAGCCAAGTGGGAGCCGCGCCATACAGCACAATTCCTTGTGTCCAGTCTAATTCCTCTGGCAGTTCTAATTGTTCTAGAGCAGCAGGCTCAATCCGGGCAGGCAGAGGAATCGATCGAGTGGACAAATTGGGAATAAACAGATTACCGGGGCGCAAGAGATTGATGGTGATCAGTTGAAAGCGCTGAGACGGGACAAGGGTAGGGGCAAGTTTGAGTTCAACTTGCGCCAGAGGGGCAACAACTCTAGATACGGTCATGCGGGTTCACTCCAAAACGTAGGGGAGACGATCGGACTGAAAGATGAACAACTAAGCAGGTAAGGTGATCGGTAGCACCTGTCCCACCTTCACGGCACGAGTGTGGGTGGCAACCACGATCGCCCCCAATCGTGGATCGAAGCAACCGACCCAGGCAGCAGGATGGCATTCATGCACCAGATAGCCATAGAGCCAAATGGGACCCTTGCCCTCAATCACGATCCCCTGTGTCCACTGAATGCCATTGGGGAGAGTTATTCCCTTCAAATCCTGTGGTTCCAGGATGCCGTCTTCCTGAGTAATGCTGGCACGGAGATGCTGATAGGTCAGTCCGTCTTGGGTCTGATGGGGAATGAGTGTTAGTTGAATCGGAGGCATAGGAGGTAAAGCAACAACAGTTGAGTTCAGGCGACGCATTCGATAGCACTACAACCTACCTTATCGGGTTCTGGAAGGCTGCCTTTCCAGACTAAGTGAATAGGCAGGCACAAATTGAGATTACTCTTACACAGCCTGTTTTGGAAACACTAGCGTCAATTCCAGCAACAATTTTTGCTGTACATAATGTTGGAGCTGCACTGTTGACAGCGATCGTTTATGCATCTGTGTGTGAGCAATATTATTTCGATATTTCGCCAAATCTTTCCACAAGGTTGCTAGCGCAGCAGCACTCACAACGTGACGAGCGATCGGTTGCTGCAACTGAGGAGTGCGCCCAATCATTGATCCAAGTTGATATTCGATTTGAAGGCGAATCTCTCGATCGAGATAATCTATTCTTTCCTCAACACAGAGGACTGACACAATCCACTCACGCGCCAATAAAATCGCTTGAGTCCCTAAATCTTTTGCCACATACCAGCGCAATAACAAGAACTGCTTCTGTAAAACTTGCTCAGGAGCCGCTTGATCTACATCAGGCAACCCAAACTGTCCATAATCTCGCTGAATTTGCTCTAACAGCAGTTGAAATGGCTTGGCAAAGGCTCCCACTTCACTCTGCAACTGGCTTAAAGGAATGGCTTGCAGTTTGGCTGCTTCGGTTAACAAATCCCTGGAACGAATCAACTCGATCGATCGAGAAATACCCTCAATGCGATCGCCAAACTGTTTCAATCGTAGAGGTTTGACCAAAGAACTGGGCGATGGATTCGATCGGACAAAATCCTGTTGAATGGTCGAGAGCAACTTGCTGAATTCAACTGATGACCCCGTTGCAATAAATTGATTGGTGGCAGTGAACCAGTCTAGCAGCTTAATGGCAGGGGTTAGATCAAAAATGGGTGGAGCTGGAGGATTGATCTCAAAGGCTCCATAATAGACCCCTTGAATTTTGACATCTCGTGCCTTTTGGAGGAATGCAGCCGCTAGTAACACCAGAATTGGGATCGATCGGAAAGCACTGGTGATATCGAAAATGACCTGTTCACCAGGTACGACCACATCAACAACCGCATCAAAAATCTGCCAGATCTCCGACTCAGTTCGACCAGAGGGAATATCTTTTGCTTGAACCCGATCGCCCAGTTGTTGCTGAAATGCATCCCAGTTCTTCTCTTTAGCTTCCTTCGTTAGCAGTACTGTGACGCGATCGACTTGAAATAATTTACAGAGGGCTTCTGCCACAAATCGAGTTTCTACCTGTTGCTCTTGCCAGGTGTAACGAGCAACCGAGTAATTTGAAGTTCCTAACACGGTCAACAAATGTGTCATTGATTCTTTGCTTTTTCATTCTTTCAATGGTAATTTCAATCAATTGATTCAGGATTTTGCTTGTAGTATGTGGCTAGTCGGGTAGACCAACCCAGAATCTCAATTGCCATTTCTGCATCAGTTTCAAACAGCTCTAGGTTTTCTCGACATACTTTCTCTAGGGTCTGGTAATACCGTTGCGTCTGTTCACTCCGTGTTTCTCCGTTTGTGCCCAAGTGATGTAAATATTGAATCAAGTGTTCGCTCAACTGATTCCTTCCTTCTTGCGACTGACGATTGCGCCACCATTGCAAATAAGACACCAGCTTCTTTAACTCATTTACATCTGTGTTCTGTTGTTGTAATGTCTGAGCAATCGCTTTTGCAACTTGCCAATGCTGGTCATTCATCAGTAGTTCGCTCCTGAGCAATTGGGCGTTGAAGAATAGCAGTGAGGGCTTGCAATTGAGATGATTGAATTAATCGCTCATGTGCTGCTTCGATATACTCATCCCAGGAGAGCAGAGTAGACAATGGTGCAGGGTGATAAGATGAGTAGCGATCGCGGAGATCTTCGGTTTTTTGAATTTGTGCCTGTAAAATCTGCACCGTTAGCATCCCTTTACCATGAGCCTTTCCGGCTCCGAGTTTGAGAGCAATGGCATGAGTTTCTTCTTGCCCTAACGCAATCAACAGTGTACCGAGTTCTTCAACCAGAAGATTCTTGAATCGTAAGCGAGTGTGAAAAACCGCCCCTCTAGGTGCCTCTTGGATAGGAACTTGGGAGATTTCTTGAGGATCAGTCCGTTGAACAGTCGTGCGATAAAACTTTCGTCCAGTACCCGGTTTAGGAGAATGCTGAACTGGAATTTCGCCGATCGTGGCTGGGGTTGTGCTGATTGCATCAGTGAACTCAATCAAGCCCTGATAGCCCAATGCACCAAACACTCGACTGGCAGGACAAAGCTCTTGCTTGCCTTTGCAAGGTTCATAAGGGGCATTAGTTGTCTGTGTGCCAACCGTGCTATTAGTAATGGCTTCATAAATGGAGCGCACACATCCCTTTAGAGAGCTTCCAGGAATAAATATGGTTCCGTCTGGGCGCTGCATCATTGGGCGAATCAGGGGACGATCGCTACCCACATCACTGCCCATCGCCGTAATCCCAACGGATACATGGATCGGCTGCTGTGCGGTCAATTGTAATTCCAGATAGCCGTGCAGACAGTTTTCTACAAACTTTTGATGTCCCTGCGGTTTTCGCTGATCAGGGGCATTGGTGGGTAGTGAAACAAATGCATAGGAGCGAATTTCATCAGTCATGATTTTTTAAGGCAAGAGTAACAAAGTGAACAATGCCCGTGCGGGCATCTCGAAAATATCGCTGGCAAATATGCTTTTCTGAAATTCCCTGATAAATGAAGCGATTAGGATACTGGGGATTGCGAACATCATGGGGCAAAGCAGGTAACAGGCGAGTTTCCCAGGTGACTGGACGATCGTTATCTGCGATCGGTTTAAAGGCTTTGAATTGTTCTAACGGCTTTGAGCTAAAGATGATCACATCATACCGATTGCCTCGTTGTTGCCAGCGCAAGGAGATTATGTCAGTAAACATCTGACCTTCTGGGCTAGGAAATTCCGCAGGCAAATCCTTCAAACTGTCTACAATGCCACTCACTCGATGTATCCACTTAAGGAAGTAAGCAGGTTTGGATAAAGAAATAGGTGGTTCTGATTCTCCAGACGATCGTTGTGATGGCTGAAATGGGTTGAGTAATTTTTCTAATTGATCCTTTGACAACCCATCTTGATAGCCTACGAATCCCTGCCCAATCCATTGGGGTATAGCGGAGGTTGGTTGAGTTGATTTTTTAGTCTTCTGCTGAGGTGATCTAGATTGACTCATGATGCGACTTTATCTACACATTTCTTCCAGGCTTGAACAGTTTGCTCAAATAGCATTTGTAGCTGCCGATCGCCTTCCCAAACCATCTCAACTCCGATTCCCAGCGGCATGGGTTGAGCAATCACTGGTGTACCAGAGTCATTAGAACTCGGCACAATATCATTGGCAGGGAATCCATAGCTTTCCCGTGTTGGCTTATCTAAGAAATCTCCTGCTCCGTAGAGCCGGTTATTATCTAGAGGACGATTGCTCCCCATCGGTACAACTTTTCCATTTTTGATCTGGCACGTAGGATATTGCACAGTTGCTTTGAGATAATCTAGGGTGACAAAGCCTAAACCGCGTGATTTGCCAAAGCCAACGCCAATCCATCCCTGATTTAGATCCCGCAGCACTAATCCAATCAAGCCGAGTTGGGCAAGGGTGAAGTTTTTTAGATAAATCGTAGTCTTGAATGCACCAGAGGTACAAACCTGAAAGTTAAACAGTCCACGATCAGAGGTTGAGCCGGAAAAGCGATCGATCGCCACACTGTTTCGTTCTTCCAATATCAACGGAATGCCTGCTTCTGAATCATGATAGGCATCGGTAATTCGGACATGACTAGCGATCGCGGTGTTGCCAAACATCTGCTCTGTAAAACAGGAATGCTTGTAAATGCCTGCCCCATCTTTATTTTTTAAGTATTCTCTACTAACTTTTAGCGGATCATCTGCCCAGAGTTGATCTGGTCTTTGGGGATTATAGGTTTCTCCGCCCACTGTTCTAACAATCCGTTCAGCGTGAGTGCGAATTATGCCTTTCAAGGAACTGCCAGGGAGGTAAACTTCCTTCTTGCCGTTGTGGTATGCCTCCACAAATTCCATATCGGGCTTGGTGGGGTCAGCGCCCTGATCACTGGCTTTGATTAAAATTGGTCCATTTGGGATGAGTCGTAGCGTAATCGCGCATTGGTTAACCAGTCGTTTATGCATAGTGTGTCTTGAATTATCGTGAGCGAGGGGATGGATTGAGACGGGTAATCAATGCGTTTACCCAATCGTTTTTAAGCTCTGTGTTATCTGTAATATCTTCACCTGCTGTCTGTGATGGATTTGTCAATTGTTGAAGATAGGCTAAAACTTTGCCTGGATCAGGCTCTTCTGTTTCAGGTCGGCGCATATCATACCAGCGCATACTGGTAATCGTGAGTTCTACAACACCCAGACCACGCGATCGCCCACCACCCAGAGGAATTTGTCCTTGTTCAAACTGGCTCAAGCCAATCATGAGTAGTCCCAGTTCCCAGTTTGTGGCATTTTCTATGACTGCCTGGAACTGAAATGGAGTATCCGCAGGCACAACTTGAAAATCATAAAGTTTGCCACCTGATGCCGTTTCAGTGTCGCGATCGATCGCAACACCGTTCCGTTCCTGATACTGTCCAAACCAGGCTTCTGGAAACACAGAAAGATCGCGCATTTGGAATTTTCCTGCGAACCAAGGGCTACCAAACACACAAGAAATAGGGTCAGTGAGTTTAGGGTTACTGAGGATAGCTCGTGTAAAACCTGCATCATCTTTGGCATTTTCCAGGTATTGCTTTTTCAGAGCCTTGATTTGCTCGTTTTCGTCTTCATAAGTTGAGGGATCTCTGGCGTATTGATCATTAATTGCACGGAGAAAGCTCTCCAGTCGCGATCGTAATGCCCCCTTAAAGCTCGATCCTGGGATAATGGGTCTACCCAATGCATCCTTCATCACAGGCAAATCAGTGCCGATCGGTTCTGAGGATTTACTAGAACCTATTCGCATCGCTGTGAGCGTTATCAACGTTCCTGTGATTTCTAATCGATTAATAAATTTGTCAAACATTGGCTCACCTCCTAGCGCACTTTTTCTGCCCGTTCAACATGGTCATGGGTGCCGTAGTACCGAATGTACCTACGGTGGAGACAATAATTTGGCTCATGGCTATTTCCCTCTGGTTGCGGTGTGTTCTCGACTCAAATAACCTAAATAAAGCTGAGTCAGATTGAGATGGAGTTCTTGGCGCAGGCGGAGTTGGTGTTTCTGGAAATAGGTTTTAAGCTCTTCAAGCTGAGTGCGTCTACCAGAATCAGGTTCCAGTGCATTGATTTCTTGTTCAAGTTCTTGCTGAGTATTGGTAAAAACTTTATCAATATAGGTGGCAAGATTTTCAATTTCCTGAATAACAGCATCAGCAAAGTACTGCTGGCTATACTTTTTATCCCAAATTTTGCTATGATTTTTACGTCCTGTCTGATAGCGAATGTAGTTTTTAATAACTTCTAGAGTGGACATCGGATCAATTGCTGTGTTCAGCACATTTCTCAAAGGAGAACGCTCATCAACTGTTTTAACACTGAAATTTGCTACCATTTTTTGCATACCTTGGATGATTTCATCCAGTTGACCCTTGACCGATTGATTGATTCTCAACATCAATTGGCTTTCCAATGTCGTCATACGGCACACTCCCGAAAAATGGTGTGAAATTCGTTGCAAACTTGTACCTGACCAAACCCTTCACAGACGCGATCGCCCACCCCTTTACTTTCCAGATCTACTAGTTTTGGCAACCAATCCGTTTGTTGCTTAGTTGGGAAACTGTATAGGTAAGCGGCTCCTTTGTTAGTAATTAACTCAACATCCTTCATCAATCCCAGAGCGGCATTCCACCCACCACGATAGTCATAGCTACTATAGGCAGCATGACGCTGTAAATCCCAATCTGCTGGTAACTCCAGGAAGGTTTTTAGCATCATTGGTGTAATTACCGTGGTGCGTCGCCAGCAATCCGTCAAAGTAGCATCCGCTTGTAAATCCAGAGTAAAGAAAGTGCGATCGTTCTGAATCGTCTGCCCCGTGCCAAACAAGTTCTCCCAACGTTGCCATCGCTCCTGCAATTTGTTGTTAAACTGGCTAACTCGATCTGGCAGCAGTTTAGCACCTTTGGCAGGTGTGACCTGCAAATGCACTTTTCCCAGCCCCCTGGAAATACTTCCACCAATCCGGAAGGCATCGGCATGGTGATTGATCATTTGCATCAACTTATCTGCCAAATCATCCTGATGCAGGACAATGACTTGCCCCCGATAGGCAGTATATTCCCAACGGCGGAAGCGGGCATTAGAGTTTGGTAAGAATGACTCATTCAATACTTCAATGCTATATAGAACCCATTTGAGATCTTTATAATGGTAGGTCAAGGCACTGACATCCCTCTAATCTATTCTGATGACATATTCTAGCGACCTCACCGATGAAGAATGGGCAATTACTGAACCCCTGTTGCCC
>JAAUSF010000179.1 GCA_012033255.1 Cyanobacteria bacterium RU_5_0 | reverse complement strand
GAAAGATGAAGAGAGATCCGCTATTCCACATTTAGTCTACTTACAGCGATTTTCAGATGAGTAACCCACAATTGCGTGTGGATGAGTGGATGGGTGAGTGTGTGGCTTATGCAAGGGGAAACGGCTGTAAGTGAACGGGCAAGATACCCATCCCACAAGCGTACCGAGGATTGGTACATGCAAATTGAATAGGGTTCAGCTTAGGAAGCGAGTGAATGAGTATTGTTCATCCCCCCATCCCCCCTCCCCACCTGGAACGACGAACTCTATCTAGAATTCCATCGCGGGTGCTATACGACTCACGCCGATCAAAAGCAGCAGAATCGTCAGTGTGAACGGCTTTTGTATGAAGCGGAATTATTCACGTCGATCGCTGCTCTCCTCACCCAAACTCCATATCCCAAAGCCTCTCTGGAAAGGGCATGGAAGCAGATTCTCTTTAATCAATTTCACGATATTCTGCCCGGTTCGGCGATTCCAGAAGTCTATGAGGATGCGAATCGAGCGTGGCAGGAAGCCAGACAGGTCGGCGATCGAATTCGGGATGCGGCATTGAGAACCATTGCCTGCCAAATTATTTTTCCCGCACCGCCCTACCCCGATGCCAAGCCGATCGTAGTGTTTAATGCGCTGAATTGGGAGCGATCGGCAGTTGTCACCCTCCAAATTCCATGCGATGGGGAACCGTCTTCACCCAACTGGCAAATCTACAGCCTGGAGGGAGACACCATAGAAACTCATTGTCGAACCGAAGCCAACCGACACGATTCCCTATCCTTCTGGGCAGAACAGATTCCGGCGATCGGCTATCACGGCTTCTGGCTATGTCCTAGCTCCCCAAATTTGCGGAAAACCCAGTCTCAAAGTCCCTCAGCATTGGAGGATTTAGGGGGTGAGAAGGACTTGTGTATCGCCGATCTCCATCCCGACTCCTCACCCAAATTCACCCTGGAAAACGAATTTCTTGCTGTCACAATTAATCCGGCGACAGGCGATCTATCTAACATTTTCGACAAAATTCAGCAGCGCGAAATTCTCCGTGATGCCGGAAATCAACTGCAAGCCTTCCAGGATCATGGGCAATATTGGGACGCCTGGAATATCGATCCCAATTATGCTCAATTCCCTCTGGCTCCGGCTCAACTAAAGGCGATTTCTGCGGATCGCCTCGGAACATTGGAAACGCAAATTCATGTCACGCGATCGATTGGTCAGTCTACTTTCAAGCAGTCCTACAGGTTGCAAAAAGGCTCTCCAGTTCTGCAAATTGTGACGATCGCAGACTGGCAAGAACAACATATTCTCGTCAAAGCTGCCTTTCCGCTTCATCTGGAGGCTGACTACGCCTCGTATGAAATGCCTTATGGGGCGATCGAACGTCCAACTCAATCGCAGCACGATCGTGACAAAGCCAAATGGGAAGTTCCTGCCCTGCAATGGGCAGATCTCAGCGATGGTCATTATGGAGTTAGTATTCTCAGCGACTATAAACATGGCTATGATAGCCAACCGAACCAACTCCGACTGACACTTTTACGCGGCTCCGAGTGGCCCGATCCGATGGCTGACTATCGATCGCACCTATTCACCTATGCGATCTATCCGCATCGCGGCAATTGGCAAACCGCGCAAACCGTGCGACGTGCCTATGAACTGAATCACCCACTTCAGGTTGTGATGCTCAAGACGCAAGAGCCAGACGCGCCGCACTTAACCTTGCCGCCAATCGGACAATTTCTGAACCTACACGCTGAAAACTGGATTCTTACCGCGTTTAAGCAGGCAGAAGACCATCCCGAACAATGGGTTTTGCGCGGCTACGAGTGTCATGGGCAAACCGCCAAATTATCGTGGCAAAACAGTCTTGGCTTGCTGACTGACTCCCTCGACTCCACAACATGGCGATCGACAAATCTATTAGAGCAGCCGAATGTTGACGATCGAGCTAATAATCCAGAGGAGACTGCGATCGAACCTTGGAGAATTGCTACATTTCTCCTCAATCAGCGCCACTCCTAGAACTTGTGCTTCTGGAGGATGTTCTCACTAAAAATCGAAGGCAGGCACAGCTTACCTGCCCCGAATAATTGAGCCTAGCAAGGCTAGGCAGCTACCAAACCGTAAGCTGACATTTTCATGATGTCGCGGGTGCTAAAGCCGATATTGCTCAACGCCTCACCGTAGCTGATCATGAAGTCTTCCACCAAGGCTTCCTTTTCCATCCCCAATATCCGGGCATCATCGGCAACTTCGTTTAGCATCCGCCAGACGATCGGCAGATTTTGACGGTTTGCTTCCTCCAGTTCGGCTTTTGAGGCTTCAAAGTTTGCCTTCAGCCACTCTTCGCCAAAGTTGAGGTGAGTATATTCATCCTTGATCACACCTTCTGTAATCTTCCGGGCAAAGTCATCGGCAACGGGGATGTAGATGTTGTATGCCGAGATCGCAAAGCACTCGATGATCAACGATTGAATCAGTAGGCAGGTTACGATGCGACCTTCCGCCGCAGCCTCCTGAAAGTTCCGATGGAGATCAGCAAAGAATTCACGAGCAAACTCCATATCTGGCGTGACTTGTAGATTGCGTCCACATGCCTGAAACCCCTTCTTATGGCGGCTTTCCATCTTGGCGAGGCTAATTAGCTGCTCACTCGTATCAGGCAACAATTCAGCCAGCGTGTGATAGTTTTCAAATGCTTCCTGTTCACCTTCAATGACGATCGCATTGATCCGGCTGTAGGCGTCTTTGTAAGTTTCGCTGTGAAAATCAAAGTTTGGATTGATTTCAAGCTGCTGCATAGATTCCGTCATCTCCTCGGTTAAAAATGTACCGATGGCTATCCACCTGGGACAGGCTGAGTCAGGTTTCAGGTTAACATGATGTCAGCTTTTCCACCTTACACCCTACTGGGTTCATGCGGAAATTTACAACAATTCCTGGAGATGAATTAGATATCCTCACTGGAGCGAACTAGCCCTACAGCTAAGCTTATAGATAGCCAGAAAGATTAATCGCTATCGTTATAGTTTCCCCTTAGAAAAACCTATGTCACCTGTCGATCGCGCTAAATCTTCCCTGCCCTCATCGTTGCCGGAGCATCAGGGTCGCCGCACCTCGTTGCGCGTCAAATTGAGTCCAATTGTGCTGGTGATTGGGGCAATTCTGGTTTTGCTGCCCTTGGCAGTGGTAGCATTCACTTCGTTGACATCGGCGGCGATCGATGCTAATCCTGTTGCTCATTGGACGCTGGCAAACTATCGGGAAGCCTGGAGACGAGGAAATTTTCTGCTGGCATTCACTAATTCAACCCTAGTCGCACTGGCTGTCACCGCCTTTCAGATTTTCACCTCTGCCCTAGCCGGATATGCCCTCGCAAGACTGAAATTTCGGGGTCGGCAAGCTATTCTTCTGATCGTACTAGCAACCCTTGTGATCCCGTTTCAAATTTTGGTGATCCCCGTCTTCCTCGTACTCAAGTGGGGACGCTTGATCAACACCTACTGGGCATTGATTTTGCCCACCGCCGCAAATGGATTCGGGATTTTCTTGATGCGGCAGTTTTTTCAGACGATTCCCATTGAGTTGGAAGATGCGGCGACTCTAGATGGAGCGAATCGCTTACAAATCCTTTGGCAAATCATGCTGCCGCTTGCTCGTCCAGCTCTGATCACGCTATTTCTGTTCACGTTCATTGGGGAATGGAATGATCTGTTTAAGCCGCTTGTGTTCACGACTCGCCCAGAACTGCGAACAGTCCAGTTAGCCTTAGCTGAATTCCAAGAGCAATTTACGAATGATTGGTCACTGCTGATGGCAGCCGTCGTGATTGCAACGATCCCAGTTGTGCTGTTGTTTTTAGTAAGCCAACGGCAATTTATACGTGGGATTGCGGCAACAGGAATAAAGACCTAAATTAGGGATATTCAGGACAACCTTATTAAGAAATGTATCGGTCACCTTGTCTTGGTAAGAAATATCAGCAAACCTAGCCAAGATCTAGTTACTTTAGTAGTTAGGTCTATTGCAGCAGTCTCTAGCCTGACCGGGGGAGACTGTGAGGTAGATTTATGTGCATCTCAATTGTGCATCTCAACCGAGTGGAGTTTGCGATCGCTCCTCCGGGCAAGCTCCGCAACTTCTCCTGATCTCAACACAACTGGATACCGATATTGAAGATGACAACTCCAAATGAGTTCACCCAGTGTCTCAATCTGGCAAGAGCACTTGACTTGATCACCTCTAGCCGAACCATTGGTGGGGTGTTGTATGTCTACAATGCGGCTGGACAGGCAAAGTCCTGGGAGAGCTTTGTGACAGAATATCCCCTAGAACGGCTGCAAGCAATGGTGAAGAATCGTAAGTGATCGCTGTTTATATCCCTAACCCTTCCCCTTTCGTCCTATGACGCTTTCTTTGGCACAGAACGCGATCGCCCTGCTCATTGACCTGGCAGAGCGAGGAGAAATTGACCCGTGGGACGTAAAGGTGATTGAGGTGATCGATCGCTTCCTTAGCAAGCTTCAGCCTGCCCAAACCGTTGAAGCCGGACGCGCTCCCTACGAAGCAGACCTTTCACAATCAGGACAAGCATTTTTGTATGTGTCGATGCTACTGCTGCTAAAAGCAGACAGTCTTGCTCGTCAGGACGCTGGAGCAGAGGAGTCGGCTGAGGAAGATGCTGAGCGGCTGGAAGCAGGGTTTGCCAACCGTCCCCTTCCGCCCAATCTGGAGCGGCAAATCCGTCGTCGGGCTGTCGCTCCTCCCGCGCGAAATCGTCGAGTCACATTACAAGAATTAATCGCTCAACTGAATCTCATTTCGGCGACAATGGCAGAGCAAAAACCTCGTCGTCTTGCCGCTCGTCGTCCTCGTCCGCAATCCCGATCGCAAGCCATTCGCGCCATCAGCCAGCTGGCTCACCAAGAAAATCTCTCTGAGATCGCTGCTATCCTGGAGCAATTTTTGTTTGATCACTGGCAGACTCACCAAGCCGAGAACTGGATTGACTTTGAAGGATTGCTAGATCTGTGGGCAAATGCCCAAGTAGAAGCACCTGCCAAACCCAAGCGAACGGCTGAACCCTCAGAGCCTAAACCTTCAGAGTCTCAGAGTGACGGTTCGAGCGTCAGCGTACACGATCGTGTTGGTGTATTTTGGGCACTGCTGTATCTGTCGGCTCAGTCGAAGGTCGAATTGGCACAAGAAGAATTTTATAAAGACTTAAAAGTTCGTCGCTTGACACCAGAGGCAGTAACAGATTTTGTCGCCAATGTAACGGATGGGCGATCGGATATACCCTAAGGACACGGTATCCTGTGCCCCTACCCAATCATGCGGTATTGATCTGCTGGATTTGATGTCACCCGCCCGTAATCCCGTGGCGCACGGCATATCATGCCCCTACCCATCATGCTGATCTTCTCGTTTGAAGAATTTTAACAACTTGTTCATCCGTACTATCGCTGTGATAGACTTTGGCGACGTTCGGATTTCTCAGAAAGCCCTTGCCTAAATTCTGAGGAAATCCGTAATTTCTACCAAGTAATCCCATCTATGAAGCCCTACACTCTGCATTCATTGGCACACGTCACTTCCATGCATCCCATGTTCAAACAGCGATTGATTCAATTTCTCCAAGACGATTTGGCGATTCCTGCTGATGCAATCGCCGTTGCCCTCCGTCACCCCGAACAATCCCCAAGTCTTCTGCCCATGATTCTGTGGCAATACGGATTGATCACGATCGACCAACTTGATAAAGTGTTTGATTGGCTTGAAACGGCTTGAATCTTGAATTTTGGCTTCTCATGGGTGTTTAACTCTCTACCCAATGCTGAATCACCTCTGCAACTGACCACGCTTGGGCGATCGCTCCTCTCGCTACATGGGGAGAATCACCATCAAAGATTTCTGAAATTGAACCCAGGCAAGCATCCTGTTGAAAATGCGCCAATAGCGGCTGCCAATCATCAGGGATGGGCTGATCCGGATAAACCCGTTGCCATGCTCGGATAAAGGAACCAATCAGCCAACTCCAAACCCTCCCTTGATGATATGCCCGATCGCGTTGCCAGATGCCGCCTTCATATCGCCCGACTGTAACGCGAAATCGCTTGGCTTGTATAGCAGTAGCCAGCGTGGTTAGGACATTGCCCAAGGCTGAAAGGCAAACGGTCAATCCATCCTGACTCAGCACTTACAGCGGTTTTCAGATGAGTGAGCCACCGTTGTGTGTGGGTGGGTAGATGAGTGGATGAGTGGATGGGTATGCGTGTGGCTTATGCAAGTGAAACTGGCTGTAAAACTCAATCCATCCTCGCTACTCAAAATCGTTATGACTATGATATAGTCGTAACAGTTCGTAAATTATCAACGGATGAACCTCTGGGTAATTTTCCGGGGTGTCCGTAAACCATTAGCTAACCTAGACGCGAGTTGCACATTCAAGGAGCGTAGTTCATGATTTATCAAACCGAAGGCTGTCTCCGGGTTGGTCAAGCTGCACCGGATTTCACAGCGACGGCTGTGTATGATCAGGAGTTCAAGACTATTAAATTATCCGATTATCGCGGCAAATATGTTGTACTGTTCTTTTACCCGCTAGACTTTACCTTCGTTTGTCCTACTGAAATCACTGCGTTCAGCGATCGCTACGAAGAGTTCAAGTCCCTTAATACCGAGGTTTTAGGTGTGTCTGTAGATAGCGAATTCTCTCACCTCGCTTGGATTCAGACCGATCGGAAGTCTGGCGGTGTAGGCGATCTCAACTATCCTCTGGTTTCTGACATTAAGAAAGAAATCAGTGCGGCTTACAATGTCCTCGATCCTGAAGCGGGTATTGCTCTACGCGGTCTGTTTATCATCGACAAAGATGGTGTCATTCAACACGCTACTATCAATAACTTGGCATTCGGTCGTAGTGTTGATGAAACTTCGCGGACGCTGCAAGCGATTCAGTATGTCCAGTCTCACCCTGATGAAGTCTGTCCGGCGGGTTGGAAGCCCGGTGATAAAACGATGAATCCTGATCCGGTGAAGTCGAAGGATTACTTCGCGGCTGTGTAGTTAAATCCAGGGAGCCAATTTTGGGGTGGGCGATCGTTGCCCACCTTTTTTGCAGTTTTGTAGGACCACTATTCTTCATCCCTCATCCCCCTCAGCGTTGGCACATCAAATTACTACAATTAGGGGTTAAACACCTCATCCTCAAGAAAACCCTCTTGTGCTAGTCTCTGGGCTATGATTGAGGCACAGAGTCGCTATCAAGCAAGTTATCGGATTTTATTCGTCACGCTATGGTTAACGCTGCTGATTTTAGCTGTGAAAGTTTGGGCTGGCTTGGCAACGCGATCGCTCAGTCTCCTTGTCGATTCGTTGCATACTCTAGTGGATAGCTTTAGCACGTTGCTCAGTTTGATGACCGTGTCATCGCTGCACCAAACATCAGGGTGGGATATTCGAGGGCATCGCAAGCGAGATGCGGTAATGGTTCTACTCGTTGTCGCATTCCTGGGATTTGCAGGGTTCAGTCTTTTGAGTGGAGCCGTCTATCAACTGCTAGTGCTAATCCGCGATCCCTCGCGTTTGCCAACGATTGACATAAACCTTCCCCTGATTACCCTGTTGACCGTTGTGGTCGCCATTCATGTTTGTCTAGTGTTGTTCGAGCGATATGAAGGGCGTGTATTAGCGAGTTCACCGCTTCGTCATAATGCCAATCACATTTTGCAGGATGTATGGCTTACGATTCTGATGCTATTGGGGTTAATAGGCGTGTCGCTCGGCTTGGTCTGGTTAGATTCGCTGATGACACTCGGCTTGCTTGTGATGCTCCTATTTAGCGTTTGGCAAGTGTTGAGTCGGCAATTACCATCATTGTTATGTCAAATGGCAATTGCTCCAGAAGCGATCGCGCAAATTGCGGTTCAAGTGGAAGGGGTTTCCGAATGTCGCCAGATTCGATCGCAAGGTGTCATCGGTCGTCATATTTTTGTACAGATGCATTTGAGGTTGCATCCAGAGTTTATGAATGCTGCTCATCTAATCACAGAGCGATTAGAAAACATTTTACGAGAGCGCTATGGTTCCGTACAGACGAAGATTTCTGTAGAAACCATTCGTACTATGAAACATCGGAAACCTAAATGATTGAGCCACTACGCAAACATATAGTGGTTTTCAATTGCGTTCAACTCATCAAACTTGTGTAGGCACGGCATGTTTTGCCCCTTCATGCGTTACATTCAAGTGAAAATGCCTGCAATCCAGTGATCCTGATTAAATCCGATCGCAGCATCTGACTTTTTCTGACATTTTCCTATTGGTAAAATTCAAAAATCCGTTTAACTTGGTTTTGTGACAGAGGCGAGATGACTCAATTCTCAACTCTGATCCAACAACTCCAACAACTCAAAATAGCTCAGCGAAAGCAACTATTCTGAAGTCGATCGAAAAGCCAAACTCTTGGGATGTTGCTGAAGCAAGTTGAGAACCGCTCCTCAGTGGCTCTAATACTGAAATTGACCCATTGGTAGGGGTTCTGAAAATTTTGCACACAACTTCTTTGATTTCTTAAGCCTTGATTCTAGGTGGAACGTGACCTGCAAGGCAACAGCTTCTCGTATCAACTTAGTTGCAATCGGGGTTTTATACCAATTCGCTAAATTCTGGCTACAGATACGCTGGCTCACTGTAAGGGCGAACGGCGGTTCACCTCTACGGAGGATGTGTTGCTTGTAAAAAATAAATTGGTATTACCCCAACGCTGACCACAAGCTCAAACTGATCCATCTAACCTAAACCAGAGGAGAAACTCAAATGGCAAACGTTGATAGCCGCAAGGGACGTGGTACCAAGCGCAATGATAATTGGGACGGAACGAATGCAAACGATCGATTTTTAGCACTGGCTGGGAATGACACCTGTGAGGGTGGCGGTGGAAATGATTTCGTTGATGGCGGTAGTGGTGGCGACACGATTGCAGGGGATGCCGGGGACGATGCCCTGCTAGGTGGGGCTGGCGATGACGACATTGACGGCGGCGCTGGCAAAGATAACATTAACGGCGGGGCTGGTGATGATGATATTAGTGGTGGAGCCGGAAATGACACAGTTTTTGGTGGCGATGGCAATGATCAACTGAGCGGCAATGCGGGTAAAGATACTGTCTTAGGTGGCTTAGGCGATGATAACGTTAACGGTGGCGCAGGTGTTGATAGCCTGGATGGAGGAGACGGAAATGATGTCGTAGTGGGTGAAACGGGCAACGATCGCATGTTCGGTGGTAACGGCGATGATACCTTAGTCTGGAATGATGGCGATGGCAACGACATCATGAGTGGAAATGAGGGACGCGATACGATCGAAGTGAATGGGGCAATTGCTAGAGCCGATACCTTTGTCTTAAGAACGGTGACAAGCAAAGCTTTCTTTGAAAGAGTCGCAGTAGACGGACAACCCGTAGGTCAGTTTAACCTCACAGTAGATACTTCTGAAGTATTTGATGTGAACGGGTTAGGCGGCAATGATATTTTTAGAGTTAATGACCTAACCGGTACAGGTGTAGAGGAAGTTCAATTTGATGGTGGTGAGGGGAATGATATCTTAGATGGTCGCAATACTAGCACTCATTTAGTGGCGATCGGCGGAAACGGCGATGATACGCTCATCGGCGGAACGGGTACAGTGAACGTCGCCCCAAACACAGTCCTTGGCGATACGCTAACCGGTGGAACTGGAAAAGATTCTTTCCAATTCTTCTCTGATCCGTTTGCAGGCGGTGTTGCAGGACAAAATGTGGTTCGCCCCGATGTGATTACTGACTATGAACTCGGAATCGATCAAATCGTGCTAGGTAAAGCTGCATCGGGTATTAATGCCTTGAGCTTCCAGAAGGGCAATAGCGGTCAACTGTCTGGTAATAGCAACCTTGTTGTCCTAACCGATGGGTTCCAGGCAGCCGGACAAGCAGCGGCGGCGATCGCAAACAACCCCAATTTCAACGGGGGTAGAGGTGTGTTCGTTTACTTCAACACCAACCTTGGCTTCAGTCGAGTTGTCCTCTCTGAAGATCTTGGCAATAATGGGCGGTTTACCGTGCTTGGCAACCTGACGAATCTAACCAACGTCGCGAATCAGGCAAATTTCTCAGCCGCCGATTTTAACGTAGGTTAATTTGGGTAATGGGTGATGGGTAGTCGGTAGTCGGTAAACGGTAATCTTTGTCTCAACACAGACTCTCCAATTACCAATCCCCGATTCCCCACTCCCCATTCCCCTTCCCCTCCATAAT
>JAAUSF010000178.1 GCA_012033255.1 Cyanobacteria bacterium RU_5_0 | reverse complement strand
ATTTCGCGCTGGAGACACATGCGGAGGAGGTGGCAACTTTGATTCGCACGTTCCTCGATCGCGCGATCGGCTCCACCACCGTGAAATCTAACTCACGTCAACTCAACCAGGAAAACACCATGTCACAAAAACTCTCAGGAAAAGTTGCGCTTATCACTGGCGGCTCCAGCGGCATCGGTCTTGCTACTGCCAAGCGTTTTGTCGCTGAAGGTGCCTATGTCTTTATCACGGGTCGTCGTCAGACTGAACTTGATGCGGCTGTAAACGAGATTGGTAAAAACGTGATGGGCATTCAAAGCGATGTCTCAAATCTGGCAGACCTCGATCGGCTTTACGATACGATCGAGCAAAAGCAAGGTCACTTGGATGTGGTCTTTGCTAATGCTGGCGTTGGACAACCCATCCCGCTCGGATCGATCACCGAAGAACACTTTGACAAAACATTCAACACCAATGTCAAGGGTCTACTTTTCACTGTGCAGAAGGCACTGCCGCTGATACCAGAGGGTGCTTCCATCATCCTGACTGGCTCAACTGCTTCTATCGTTGGTATGCCAGCCTTCAGCGTGTATGGCGCGACTAAAGCTGCCGTGCGATCGCTTGCCCGCGATTGGACACTCGACCTTAAAGAACGCAAAATCCGGGTGAATGCGATTAGTCCTGGCACGGTTCCGACTCCTGGTTACGATCAGTTTGGATTCAGTGAAGAGGAGTTCCAGACATTCATAGATAGCCAAGCCATCAATATCCCGCTGGGACGAGTCGGCACACCCGACGAAATCGCCAAAGCTGTTGTCTTTCTCGCTTCCGATGACAGCAGCTTTGTCAACGGCATTGAGCTATTCGTCGATGGTGGCATGGCGCAAATCTAAATGGGTGCTGTGTCAAGAGCAGGCACAGCAACAATTATCGTAGGTAACTAAGATTCAAATGCAATTGCCATGCAAGGGAACTGAAAGCACATGGAAAAGATAGTCATCGCAAAATGGAGACTTCGAGAGTCGGAATCGTCCCGAATTCTGGAGATGCTGCCGGAGTTGGCTGAAAAGACCAGAACCGAGAAAGGCAATATTTCCTACACGATCTATCAGTCAGAAAACGATCCTCATGAACTCATCCTTCACGAGCATTATGTCGATGATGCTGCCGCAGAAGCGCATCGGCAATCGGAGCACTATAAAAGAATCGTTGTGAACGAAATCATCCCGCATCTTGAGAGTCGCGAGGTGATAACAGTAAAAAAACTTCTTTGAAGCTGTCCGAACCAAACATCTAAACTGATCGTACCAAGGAGCTATTATGTCGAAAAAGATACTGATCATTGTATCGAACACTTACGTCATTGGTTCGCACAACAGAAGGACAGGTAATTTTTTGCCCGAAGTCGCGCATCCTTATGCCGAGTTTGACAGAGCAAAATACCAGATCGACTTTGCAAGTCTTACTGGAGATACTCCATTTCTAGATGCACTCAATCTTGCTGACGACCCTGACAATCTGTCTTTTTTAGTGGGAAAAGGATGGGATTCCATGCAGAAAGCCAAGAAGTTGTCAGACGTTGATGTTAGTCAGTATGATGCCATCTTCGTTCCTGGGGGATTGGCCCCGATGGTCGATATGCCCGAACATCCGCTACTTAAGCAGGTTATTAAAGAGACTTATGAGCGAAATGCGGTTGTTGGAGCCGTTTGCCACGGTCCAGTATCGTTGCTGAACGTCAAACTGAGTAACGGTGCCTATTTGCTTGCCGGAAAAAATATTAGTTCATTTACGAATGACGAAGAAGAAAACTACGCTAAAGCCGATGTCCCGTTCGAGCTAGAAACCGCGCTTACCAAACAAGGCGCAATCTTCCACAAAGCTGAACCCTGGCAGGCATTCAGCATTACCGACGGGAATATGGTCACCGGCCAGAATCCCGTTTCTGCCAGAGGCGTTGCAGAAAAAATAATCAAACTTCTGGAGGCTGTCTAAAGCACAGGAGTCGTACCTCCAAGCAAAGCTTTCACACACATAAAAACTCACCATCGATTTACAAAGGAGAAACCTCTCATGCCTTACATTACCATTGGTCAAGAAAATTCTGCACCCATTGATCTCTACTACGAAGATCTGGGGACAGGTCAACCGATTGTTCTAATTCATGGGTTTCCCCTCAACGGTCATTCCTGGGAAAAGCAGGTCTTAGTGCTGCTCAATGCAGGGTATCGAGTCATTACCTACGATCGCCGTGGATTTGGCAACTCCAGTCAACCCTCATCTGGCTATGACTACGATACCTTTGCAGCAGATCTAAATGTCCTGATGACCCAGCTTGACTTGCAAAATACCGTGTTGGTTGGCTTCTCAATGGGAACAGGTGAAGTCACGCGCTATCTTGGCAAATACGGCTCAGAGCGTGTGCAGAAAACCGTGCTGATGGCTCCCGTTCCACCCTTTCTGTTAAAGACGGAGACAATCCAGAAGGCGTTAATCAAAGTGTCTTCGATGGCATTATGAAAGCAATTGTGAAAGACCGTCCAGCCTATTTCTCTGCGTTCTTCAAAGAGTTTTTCAATGTCGATGTGTTGTTGGGCGATCGCATCAGCAACGATGCCATTCAAGCCAGTTGGAATGTTGCCGTAGGTGCGTCTGCAAAGGGAACGTTGGATTGTGTACCTTCCTGGCTGACTGATTTTCGTGATGATCTGCCCCGCATTGACGTGCCAACCCTGATCATTCATGGAGATAGCGATCGCATTTTGCCACTTGAGTCCACCGCAGCAAGACTCCCGAAGCTGATTAAAAACAGTCAACTGGTTGTCATTCCTGGCGGACCGCACGCCATCAACTGGACTCACGCTGATCAGGTCAATCCCGTGTTACTGGACTTTCTTCAACAGAAGTAATCGAGATACTACCCGTCGTTTTCTTGACTATCAGTGGACTAAATCATCTAATGAGGAGCACATTCACCTACTGAGTACTGTTTAGGCTGTCCGTAAACGTTCAACATCCCGGATCGGCGGCGCACCAAACATGCGGGTATATTCGCGACTGAACTGGGAAGTACTCTCATACCCGACTTGATAAGCAGCTTGAGTTGCATCGATCGCCTCCGCCAGCATCATCTGACGCGCGGTTAACAATCTCAATTGTTTTTGGTATTGCAGCGGACTCATTGAGGTGACTGCTTTGAAATGGCGATGGAACGATGCTGTAGACATATTCGCTTCCTCAGCGAGATCCTCAACCCGCAACGGCTGGGTAAACTCTACCTTAATTTGTCTGATTACTTCTGCAATTCGCTGCATGCTGCTGCCAGCGGTGGCAACCTGACGAATCGCTTCACCTTGGTGCTTGGTGAGTAGACGGTAATAGATTTCGCGGATGATCATCGGGGCGAGAAACGGGATATCCTGTGGGGTCTCTAACAGGTTGATTAACCGGATGGCGCAATCAAGCAAAGACGGATTGGCATCGCTAACGCACCAGCCTCTGACCGAGTTTTCTTTGCGATCGCAATCTGGGTTTGTTTGAGCAATAATCTCACAGAGTTGAACTGGATCTAGCTTCAGCTTCAAGCCGAGATAGGGTTGATCGGGTGTCGCCTCGATCATGCAGATGCTCAACGGCAAATCCACTGGCATCACCAAATATTGAGCAACACCATATTGAAAGTTTTCCCCATTCAGCAATAGTTTCTTTTCGCCCTGTGCCACCATAGCGAACAACGGTTCGCTGACCGTTTGGAGGGTTTTACAAGTATCACATCGCACAAAGACTAAGGAATCGATCGCAGTTGGATAATAAATGCCTCCCTTGCTGTCTGTGTGTCGATCAATGAGTATTGCCAATTCTGCACATTTGGCGATCGCGCTTTTGTGGCTGAGTGTATCAATCGTCATGTTGAACTCCTAATTGATATAGCCGTGCTCATGCAGTCATTATAGGAAATCTTTCTTCTTTGCCTGAAGCGTTTGAGAGGATTAGGCAATCATCTGCAAGATTCGTGTATTTAACCTCCTGATTCTTGCTTATAGGATGAAACTATTCGAGCGGTCTAAAGCCTTTAGTACCGCGTTCAAGCTTCCTTACCGCCGCTGATTTGAGTAGTTTTGTAAGCATCGTGTTCGTTATGTCGTGTAAACCACAAGCCTTATTTGCTGATTCCCATGCTGAACACAACGATAAACGAAGAAACACCAAAGCGTACCCCTCACCCACTCCGTCCTTTTACCCTCTTCATCGGCTCGATCTCCTATCTGGGAATTGGTGTCCTCAACCCGATTATGCCTGCCTTAATCGAGGGACGATATGGCGGCACCGCGTTTCACGTCGGGTTAATGTATACCACATTGGCAACCGCGCAATTTATTGGTAGTCCTGTCATTGGGCTACTGAGCGATCGCTATGGGCGACGACTCATTCTGATGTTCAGCTTACTAGGCGCAGCGATCGCCTACCTGATCATGGGTATAGGCGGCGCGCTGTGGGTGATGTTCGCCGGGTGGGCCATCTTTGGTATCACGGATGGTACAGCAAGCTCGATTTTTGCCTACATTGCAGATACCGCAACTCTAAAGGCTCGTACTCGTGCCTTCGCATTTATGAGTGCGGCAACGGGTGTGGGTTTTACAATTGGCCCCATGATCAGCGCCCGGTTTGCATCCATCGATCTGGCACTTCCCTTGTATATCGTGGCAGCCACAAGTGTAGTCGGTTTGGTATGGGCCTATTGGGCAATGCCGGAAACGTTCCCTAACAACCCTCGTGTTGCACGAGTCTCGTTCCGTCAATTGAATCCGTTGAGTCAGCTATTTGTGGACTGGCGCAATCCGCATCTGCGCTGGCTAATGCTCAGCTTTCTTCTGACCACGATGACATCCATCATCACCTCATCAAATCTGGCTGCAATGGCCAATGATTTGTTTGGCTGGCAACCACAGCAAATTGCGCCAATTTTCATGTTGCTGGGTGTGGTTGAAGTCCTTTCTCAGGTCTTGATCATGCCTGTCCTACTCAACTTTCTGAGAGAAATTCAAATTACTAGCCTGGGTGCGATTAGTCTGAGCATTGCGTTTGTATTATTTGGTTTGTTTTCTCTGACTGGGCTACCAGCACTGGTGTACATGGCAGCAATCATGGCAAACATGGGCACGGCATTGTTGGAGGTATCACTTCAGGGATTGATGTCAAAAACAGTCGCACCCGAAGCTCAAGGACGCATCCAGGGCAGCTACAGGGCAACGTTTGCACTAGGACGAATCATCGGCCCTTTATGGGCTGGTTGGCTCTACCAACAGATTAACCCCGCAATGCCCTACTGGATCGGTGCAGGGCAAATGATGTTGGTTTTGATCTTGACTCGGTTTGCAGCATTTAAACTTCAACACAGAGGAATCGCACAATGAAAGTAACCCGTCCAGCAATTAGACAAAATGTTTCCCGTCGGTCGGTACTTGGATTGTTAGGGTTTGGTGCCGCCACCGCTGCCTTAGCACCCACTTTTTTGAAGACGGCACGGGCACAGAATCAAACCCAAACTCAAACTCAACCGTCGCAACCTGCTTCAACTCAACCATCGCAGATCATCACGAAGGAAATCCCGCGCACAAAGGAGAAACTGCCTGCAATCGGTCTGGGAACGTTTATGACCTTTGATGCTTTATCTAATCAGCCCCGCGATCAGCTTCAGCAAGTCATGCGCCGCTTTTGGGATGCAGGGGGACGAGTGGTCGATACCTCACTCCTCTATGGGATGTCGGAAGTGAACGTGGGTGAATTTGCCAGAACACTCGGTTTGACTAATGATTTGTTTATTGCTAACAAAACCTGGGCAACTGGTGAGTATCTGGGCGATCGCAGTCAGGCGCAGCGTCAGTTTGAACAATCCTTGACGCGGTTGTCTCGCGATCAGATTGATGTAATGCAGGTTCATAGCTTGGTGAATGTCAATGCAATTTTGCCGTTGTTAAAAGAATGGAAAGCAGAAGGTAAAGTTCGCTACGTGGGCGTTACCCACCACGATCCGTTATATAATGCTGCGCTTGAGAGTTCGATCGAGAACGGCGATCTAGACTTTGTACAACTTCGCTATTCAATTCGTGAGCGTGGAGTTGAAGACAGAATTCTTCCTGCGGCAGCGGCGCGAGGAACAGCCGTCTTAGCTAACATGACTTTCGAGAAAGCCCGTCTTTTTGAATTGGTAAAGGGGCAACCACTACCCGATTTTGCCAGCGATTTTGGCTGCGAGAACTGGGCGCAGTTTTTTCTCAAGTATGTGATTTCTCACCCAGCTCTAACCTGTGCGATTCCCGCAACCACAAACCCGGAGCACGTTGTTGAGAATATGGGGCACTCAGAGGATCGCTACCTGATGCTTCAATGCGTATCCGAATGGTGAAATACATGGAAAGCCTTCCCGGTTTTGACAACCTTCTCCAAACGCCCTGGTATCCCGGCAAGAATTTTAGCGGGTTGGTTCGCCTGCCAAATCCACGTCCAATCGGTTAAAAGGGAGTCTGTATTATGTTGCGTAGATTTAGATTTAGGTATTTGATTGTCCTGTCGCTGTTGGTCTTTTCGCTCATAGCGGTGGGTTCTCCCGTCCTCAGTCAAGCCCAAAGCCAGTTGCCCTATTGGACTGAAGCTGCACCGCCAACAGTCGCTCGGCAAGAACTTTATCCAGAAGTTTTGAACGAAAAAATTTACGTGGTCGGCGGTTTACTCAGCCCCAACACCGGATTCTCAGCGCATTTCGAGTCTTATGATCCGGTTCAAGATGCATGGACAGCCTTGAGACCGATACCTGAAGCCCGCCATCACATTACACTGTCGGCAGTCAATGGCTTGCTCTATGGCATTGGCGGCTTCACAGGTGGGTTTCCAGACTGGCGGGCGCAGCCGACAATGTTCATTTACAACCCTGCCTCTAACACTTGGACTGGAGGGGTTGACCTGCCAGCGGCTCGTGCCGAGGGCGTATCCGCAGTCGTCGATGACAAGATATACCTGATTGGTGGGCGCGTTCGAGCGACTGAGGATGCTCGGCTGTTCAATGATCACATTGATAGTGTGCGAAACGAAGTCTTTGATCCGACGATCGAGCGCTGGGCAACTCTTGCCGATGCACCCACAGCGCGAAACAGTGCAGCGTCGGCTGTCATTGATGGCAAGATCTATGTGGTTGGGGGGCGCAAGTTTTCCAAGAATGCTGATGGCACGACGCAGCAGGTAAATGTGCCAAATCTTGAGGTTTACGATCCAGAACTCGATCGTTGGGAGACGCGATCGCCCATGCCTCAAGCCCAAGGAGGTCTGGCTGCAACCGCGCTCAACGGCAAGCTTTACGTGTTTGGTGGCGAACAGTGGGTTCCAGAGCAAAAAGTTTTCGCCGAAAGTTGGGTATATGACCCGCAAACCGACGTGTGGGAGGCATTGCCGCCCTTGCCAACGCCACGACATGGATTGGGAGCATCGGCAATTGGCAACCGAATCTTTGTGTTTGGTGGCGGAACCCAAACAGGCGGAAATGCAGCAACAACGACCCATGAGGTGCTGGTGTTGCCCACCTAGAATGCTATGCACTAAATCTCGAAAGTTAAGAGAACACAGGAGAAGTAATCATGCAGATGCGAAAGCTAGGCAATCAAGGACTCATGGTTTCAGAGATGGGGTTGGGCTGTATGGGCATGTCTGAGTTCTATGGCAGCACTGACGATCAAGAAGCGATCGCGACCATTCATCATGCAATTGATCTGGGCATCAACTTCCTTGACACCGCAGATATGTATGGTCCATTCACGAATGAACATCTCGTTGGAAAGGCAATTCGCAATCGTCGTGATCAAGTGACTGTTGCTACCAAGTTTGGTAATGTTCGCACATCGGATGGGCAATTTCTAGGCGTGAGTGGTAAACCTGACTACGTGCGCTCTGCTTGTGATGCCTCTTTGCAGCGCTTGGGAATTGACATAATTGATCTCTACTATCAACATCGGGTTGATCCGACTATACCGATCGAAGAAACGATCGGAGCAATGGCAGAACTGGTACAGCAAGGCAAAGTTCGCTATCTGGGTATGTCAGAAGCAGCTCCAGCTACCATTCGACGAGCGCAAGCAGTTCATCCGATTAGCGCATTGCAAACAGAATACTCGCTATGGAGCCGCGATTCAGAGGATGAGATTCTTCCCACAGTGCGCGAATTGGGGATCGGCTTTGTTGCCTACAGTCCCCTAGGGCGCGGCTTCCTCTCTGGTGCAATTACCAAACCAGAAGATTTAGATCCAACCGATTTTCGCAGCCAATCTCCCCGCTTTCTGGGTGAAAATTTTTACAAGAATCTGCAATTGGTCGAGCAAGTGAAGGCGATTGCGACTGAAAAAAGTGTCACGCCCAGTCAGCTTGCTCTGGCTTGGCTCTTAGCTCAGGGTCAAGATATTGTACCGATCCCAGGCACGAAACGTCGCAAATACTTAGAAGAGAATGCAGCCGGGGCAGACATTACCCTCACACCAGAAGACCTACAGCGCATCGAAGTCGTTGCACCCAAAGGAATTGCTGTTGGAGAACGTTATGCACCTCGACATATGAGCAGTGTGAATCAGTAAACGCATTCAGAAATGAACACTACCTTATCCCGATTTTGGCCACGCACCTTTTTGGGATCGACGATTCTGGCTTGGACTCAGCAACGCGAAATAGAGTCAAACATACTGAACAAAGGAACACCATGAATAAGCCCAAGTTTTTTGTCACCCCTGGCTATGGGGAACATATGTTGAATGAATTGCATTACTCGCAAGCGGTAAAAATTGGCGATCGAGTGGAGACATCAGGTCAAGGCGGGGTGGATGACAATCTGCAAATTCCCGAATCGCTTGCGGACGAGATTGCTCAGGCGTTTCGGAACGTAGAGCGAACCTTGGCAACTGCCGGTGCAGGTTGGGAGCATGTTGTCCACATCAATTCTTACCATGTTGGAGGGTTTCCCCCAGAGGTTAACGATGTGATGGTCAAGCTATTTCGTCATTACATGCCCAACCATGCCCCAATTTGGACAGAGGTAGGAGTTGCAGCTCTTGGACTTCCAATGATGCGTATTGAAATCCGCGTTACTGCAATTGTTCCGTAAGTTTCGCATAAGCGGCAGTAGTGCTCTACACCGAGCGGAGCAAGCGGGTGGACTGATGTGATTGAGCAGTAAAACTTGCGCAATTAGCAAATCAGTTGCGCTTTCTCTAAATCTCTAAAACCACTAATATTTGAAGCTTTCAAATATTAAGGCAAATAGAATCTCCAAGAATCAATGCCCTACCATTGAAGCCTAAAACGGTTGCTTATTGTGGAATCAGGAATTTACGCTATCCATTTGCTAGTTGCGCCAAATCATTTGCTCATTCACAGCTGGCGCAGTACTTGGGAAACGGTTGAACCCAGCCGAAAACTGTACGCAAAATTTGAGACAACTTCAGAATCGTGAACCCGAACTGTGAAATCGTTAATGCTAGATTTACACGACGGTATATCTAGCCAGGACATTCATAAATCATTCAATGAGTTTTTCACATCATGCATCACTCAGACAAGTTTGACATTGTTATAGAGCTAAACAGTATTAAGCATCTTTTTAATGCTCCAGAAATGAATCCCTTCTCTAATAACGAGTTAGAGGTTATGGGTGAATCTGTTCTAACAAGATTGTTGCGTCAATTAGAGTCTCAGCCTCTAAACCGTAGAATGCGCTTAACCTTGCTATTGCCTGCTGAGCAAATCAAGCCGGATCTTGAACAGGAGGTTCTGAAAGCAATGAATCAATACTGCTCTCTAAACATCAAAAACAACAAAGGTAAGCTACAGCTACTGCGGCAATTTTGTTGGCGATCGTTGTTGAATGGCTTAATTTTTCTGGCAGTATGTCTTTTGCTGTCTAACCTGTTTAATGGTCAATCTCTGTTGTTTGTACCTGAATTCATTCGCAGTATTTTTAGAGAGGGATTTACGATCATTGGTTGGTTGGGGCTATGGCATCCCGTAGAGATGGTGCTGTATGACTGGATTGGGCCTGCTGGTTTGACGGCGGCGGTGACAGCGATTCAGGCAGGTAACACCGTCGCGGTGGTTGAGCGAAACCTGATGGGTGGCACCTGCGTTATGGCTGTACCCCAAGCAAGTCCCTCATCCGAGCTGCCAGGGCAGTGTATCAAGCACGCGATGGCGAAAAATTTGGCTACACACTCGGTGCTGCACCCCAAGTCAACCAGAGAAGTATACCCATGCAGCGATCGCGACGGCAGGACTAGCGGTTGCCAATGCGATCGACGGAGCTGAAAAGCGAGTATCAGAACTAATCATCCCACACTGCACCTACACCGATCCGGAGGTCGCTCATGTTGGACTCACGCCTCAAACAGGGCAGCGCGTGGAATTGCGATCGATACCCATCGGTTAGAACTAGTGGTCTGTCAATTATTAACTGACGGGTAAAGTCGGTGAAGCTTGATGCGAGCATCTTGGGTGGTAAAGCGCCAATCAATCCAGGTTTCCTCTTCATTACGCTGGTTCTGCCAAGCAGCAA
>JAAUSF010000177.1 GCA_012033255.1 Cyanobacteria bacterium RU_5_0 | reverse complement strand
GAGAGCAATCTACGCAGATGTGATTTTGTTTACCGCGCCGCCGTCCATTTTTACGGATATGAGTCGAGCTGCATTCAGGGCATTGCATCGGATTTCACCTCAATTCATCCCTCCATTATGCAACGCCGATTCAATCGTCCCCATTTCACAGCATCTGTTGCAAGTTTAGTTGGTGTTAGTACGCTTGCGGCGCTGATGAGTTTACCAGTCCTAGCCCAAGCCAATCGCTTAGAAGGTGGTTTGGCCCAGCAAACGCCGGAAACTCAGACTACACCGACCGATGCGAATGAAGCTCAGCCCAATCCCTCTGCAATCAGCGCGTTCGATCGCGAATTTATCTTGATGGCGGCTCAAGGCAATAATGCTGAAATTCAAATGTCTCAACTGGCATTGCAGCGATCGAGCAATGACAATGTGCAGCAATATGCTGAAATGATGATTCAGGAGCATACAGCCGCTAATCAGCAATTAGAGCAAATTGCGGCTCAACGAGGGATTACTATTCCCTCAAATGCAAGTGGGTTTGATACGGCGGTTTTAGAAAAGCTGGCGCAAGTTCCTGATACCACTTTTGACCAAGCTTACATGGAAGCCCAAGTGAATGCTCATCTCAAATCGGGAGCAATTTATCGAACTGCTGTCCAACAAGCTGATGAGACTGAGGTTCAAAATTATGCCCTTACCATACTCCCCCGGATTCAGGAACATCTGGAAATCGCAAGCGAAATGGTAGCCGACTATAACGCTCAGCAGTAATGCTCGACAGTAAGTTCGGGATTCCCTCCACGATCGCCTTAGCACTCGTTCGCTTGGAGTGCTAAAGTCATACATTGGAGAGATATTAGCCGAAAGACTATGCCTAAAATCGTTGTATTTGATGAACAATCGCGTCAGGCATTGGAACGGGGCGTGAATGCGCTAGCCGATGCAGTGCGGATTACCTTAGGCCCCAAGGGACGGAACGTCGTTCTGGAATCGAGGTTTGGTGCACCTCAGATTGTCAATGATGGGATCACGATCGCCAAAGAGATTGAACTGGAAGATCCGTTAGAAAATACTGGGGCAAGGCTGATTCAGGAAGTGGCATCGAAGACGAAAGATCTGGCGGGAGATGGAACCACTACGGCAACTGTGCTAGCTCAAGCCATGATTCGGGAGGGCTTGAGGAATGTGGCAGCCGGGACAAATCCGGTGAGTCTGCGTCGGGGAATTGAAAAAGCGATCGCCTATATACTGAATGAAATTGCTGCTGTAGCCAAGCCGATCGGGGATAGCGAAATTGAACAAGTGGCGACGGTTGCCGCAGGTAGTGATCCAGAAGTGGGGGCAATAATTGCCGAAGCGATGAAAAAAGTCGGTAGGGATGGTGTCATCACGGTGGAAGAATCGAAGTCACTCTCGACCGAAATGGAAACTGTGGAGGGGATGCAGTTCGATCGGGGTTACATTTCCCCCTATTTCGTCACTGATCCAGAGCGAATGATTTGTGAGCTGGAAAATCCGTTTATCCTGTTGACGAGTGAAAAAATTAGTAGCATTCAAGATCTCCTCCCAGCACTAGAGAAAATTGCTCGTTCGGGTCAACCGTTGTTGATTATCGCAGAAGATGTAGACGGCGAGGCATTAGCAACGTTGGTCGTAAATCGTCTGCGGGGTGTATTGAATGTGGTTGCCGTGAAAGCTCCTTCTTTTGGTGAACGTCGCAAAGCTGTTTTGCAAGACATTGCGGTTCTCGTGGGTGGACAGTTAATTTCACCTGATATCGGGCTGAGTCTCGAACTCGTGTCTCCGGAGATGTTGGGAAATGCTCGTAAAGTAACGATTATCAAAGATACAACGACGATCGTCGCAGAAGCTCCCGATAAAGTGGCACTAGAGAAACGGATCGCTCAGATCCGTCGAGAACTGGCGGAAACCGATTCTGAATATGATGGTGAAAAATTGCAGGAGCGATTGGCAAGACTGGTCGGCGGCGTTGCAGTGATTAAAGTTGGAGCTGCCACTGAAACCGAACTCAAGGATCGCAAACTCCGCCTTGAAGATGCCCTCAACGCGACGAAAGCCGCCGTTGAAGAGGGAATTGTTCCTGGCGGTGGAGCAACGCTGATTCACTTGGCACAAAAGCTAAAAGACTTTAGAGAAACCCTCAATGGTGAGGAAAAAATTGGTGCCGATATTGTAATGCGATCGTTAGAAGCGCCTCTGAAGCAAATCGCTGATAATTCAGGTGCAGAAGGGTCGGTGATTGTGCAAAAGGTGAAGGATATGGACTTCAACTTTGGCTATAACGCTCTCACCGATCAATATGAAGACTTGATTGCATCTGGCATTATTGATCCAGCGAAGGTGGTGCGATCGGCACTTCGAGATGCGGGTTCGATCGCTGGAATGGTTGTGACAACCGAAGTGCTAGTCGTTGAGAAACCAGAGAAGAAGAAAGCGGCTGCACCCGACATGGGTGGTATGGGTGGTATGGGTGGTATGGGTGGTATGGGTGGTATGGGTGGTATGGGTGGTATGGGTGGTATGGGGATGATGTAAACTTATTACGATTTCCATACGTTTTGTGGGGGTGTTGCATTGCAATGCCCCTCCGTCGTTAAAATGACGATGGCGTTTTGACTTGCTGAATCATCGTGACTCAGATCTACCACGCTCGAATTTACGTTACACTGCGTCCTTCTGTGCTTGATCCGGCTGGGACGGCGGTTCAATCTGGACTCAAGCACATGGGCTATGACAATGTAGAGCAAGTGCGGATTGGCAAATACATTGAGCTAATGCTGACTGCCACCGATGAAACCACCGCCCACGAACAACTCGATCGTATTTGTGATCAACTCCTGGCAAATCCCGTAATCGAAAATTATCGCTTTGAATTGACTGCCCTAACCGAAGCAGGACGTTAGAAAGTTTTAAGCCTCTAGTCTGAAGTTTTCCGTAGGCCAACAACTGCTTCACCGAGTCTGATGTCTTTGCAACCAAGCGATCAAATCGGCGGCACTGGAGAAATCTAGCAGTGCATCACCTAATTCCTCCAGTTGAGTCAACGATAAGGCTTGAATTTGCGCGTGAATCTCAGGTGCAACAACGCCAACTCGGCGAGTCAACAAACGCAGGACGATCGCCAGTTCTCCTTCTTGACGACCTTCTTGACGACCTTCTTGACGACCTTCTTGACGACCTTCTTGACGACCTTCTTGACGACCTTCTTGACGACCTTCTTGACGACCTAGGTTCCGTCCCTCTTGCAAAATTTCCTGATAAATAACTGACTCTCGCATAATTTCCCCTCTAAAAAGCTGACGAATAATCGATTTGTTGAATTTTAATCCTGCCAGCATCTGAGCGCAGATCGCAACTTCTTGGCGAAGTTCCAGTGATTCTATCTTACTGATCTGCCGGACAACCTGACTAAGCAATTGTTCAGGCTCTTTCGTTGCAGCAAGGGTTGCCAGTGGCAAGAGAGCAGGATCTTGGAGAAAAGAGGCTGGATCTTGTTCCCACATTGGCACGACACGATATTCATGCCGAGTTCCCTCTAGACAAAATTCTGACTCAATTACAGTCTTCTCAGACGGTGGACGCAGAAGGACTAAAACTTGGGTAACAGGAAGACGATAGCGTCGGTGAAGTCGTACCCAATAATCCAACATTCGCAACGGTAAGGGTGGATCTGTTGCCACGTTGACTTGGAATTCCAGGTGCAGAATTCGCTCTTGTGTATTCAAGAAGGTGACGTAATCGGCTCGAATGGGTTCAATACTCAATTCGGTCTTCAGAACTTTTACAGGAGTTGTAGGGGATTGACCCAATAACCAAGCTGCAAAGCGATCGGGATATTTTTCTGACAGGTATTTGCAGAGATTGTCGAATGCCACAGACAGAGGATGAGTGAGACAAAAGTATTGTTAGTATTAAGTGTTCGAGCCGCTTTTTGAATGGGTTTGAAGCAAATTCCCTAAAACAGACGGTGCTAGGAAATCAGGCCTAACTGTCTAAACCACAGTTTCTCAAAGCTAAACCCTTCCACAGACTCGGCGGCAATGGCGGCTAGCTTCAAGTCTGCTTCCGTGAACTCAAATCCATAGGCTTTTGCCAGATCAACTACCTCAACCGGAGTCTGAGATGTCTTCAATTTCTGGTTCAGTTCCGCTGTGGAGTGAGCCTTTTCAAAGAAGGGACGTGTCTTGTCGCTCAGGTGAACGAACCACTGGTGATACGCTTTCTGAGCTATCTCCTTGAGATCATCCCCCGTTAACTCAAATCCGTATGCTTTTGCCAGCGCCAGCAATTCGATCGGAGATTGGGCAGTTTTCAACTTCTCTCGCAGTTCGAGAGATTCAGCTACCTTCGCGTTGAATTCTTGAGCCGCCTGAGATACCATCGCTGCAACCTTCCTTTGTTAAGAGGCTATGCCATGAGTGTATCAAGGTTTGAAAGAGGAGATGGAACCGATCCTAGATAGGGGATGTCAACACTGATACACTCTTCCTACAATGTAAAAAGAGTTCGCTAGATCCGGTTCATTCACTGCCCATGACCACTCAGCCAAATGCGTTGAAGCTTGCAAAACAAGGAGATGCCAAAGCGATCGCCGCATTGATGAACCAACCCCTCCAACGGAAAGGAATCACGGCTAGAGTCGGCTTCAGCAATGGGTGTTTGTGGGTGATTTTAGAGGGCGATCGCGTCCCTGACCAAACTGTGATGGTGCGATTTATTGAAATTGGCGTTTCCAGGCTGGAGATCGCCTCGCTCAAATCTTTGAAAATTTATGGCAGACAAGCCGGACAGACCTATCCTGATTGGAGCCAAGAATTAAGCTTTAACCCATCCTCGATCGACCCTGATTCAGGATTAAATAGTTCAACCTTCCAAAATTTCTCTCCCTCAGACTATGCAGATCCCGTCGATCGGGTTCAGGCGGCTACGCCAATTTCTCCTCCTCAACCCAAATCAAATCATGCACATTTCTCAAGTATCACAGCCAGTCAAAGACGATTGATGAGTTTGCTGCGGGTGTTGGCAACGATCGCCACTCTCGTTGCGTTAGGCAGCTTCATTCAAGCGTTCAAGCAATTCGATCGACTCTTCCATCAAGTTCTAGCCAATCCTTCTGCCCTGATCGGAATTTTAGGGAGTTCAGCGATTACCCTCTTGGGGATTGTGGCAATCGGCGTTCTGTTTCGCAGAAATGGCTCAAGTCTGCATTCTAAATATGCCAAGAGAGCCTATACTCGGCTTGGGTTTGCGTTATTTATCAACTTAGCATTACGACTCATGTTGATGACGGCGATTACGACTGGTATCTTGATGCCGCGATCGATGGTGATCTTACCCCTGTTCCTCACCTGTGTGATGCTATGGGTGATTGGCTGTTGCGCCTTAGCGAAGGCAAAAGGCTATCATCCACTTTGGGGAACGTTGGGTGTTTTTCTGTTGGATGGTGTTCTGTTGCTCAGTCTCTTCCCAGATAAAAGCGGCATCGATCGTTCAATGTAACCCAAAATCTGTAATCACAGAATAATCATAAAAATGGACTCACTGCCAACCGGCAGCAAGCCCTAGAAGTGGAAACTTTCAAAGCACTGACTTTAGATCGTACCAGCCCGATCGCCTTAACCCAAGTTTTCTAGCACACACTGGTGAAAATCGAATGATGTCCCACAATGCTCGACAATTGGCGCTGGTTGTCCTTCGATCGGTTCAACGAGGGGCATTTGCAGATGTAGCGCTCGATCGGGTGTTGCAACAGACAGAAATGAGTCAAGTCGATCGTCGTCTCACCACCGAACTTGTCTACGGGAGCATCCGCCGCCAACGCACCCTCAATGCCCTAATCGATCAACTCGCCACCAAAGGAGCCACCAAACACCCCCCCGATCTCCGGCTTATCCTGCACCTAGGATTGTATCAATTGCGTTACCTCAACCACATTCCCGCATCTGCCGCCGTCGATACAACTGTCGAACTAGCCAAACAGAACGGCTTCAAAGGACTAACCGGTTTCGTAAACGGATTGCTGCGACAGTACATCCGCTTAGCAGAAAGGCAAGCGAGAAAGATAACAAACGAGACAAGCGAGACAAAGGAGGTACATTTACCCCATCCCCTCACCCCCTCACCCCCTCATCCCGCCGATCCCCTCCAACTCCCTCCCGATCCGATCGCCCGTCTCGCGATTCAGCACAGTTACCCTGATTGGATTGTGAAAGTATGGCTGGAGCAGTTTGGGTTTGAAGAGACAGAGCGGCTCTGTGAGTGGTTGAATCGGTCGCCGCACATTGACTTGAGGGTCAATCCGTTGCAGAGTTCGATCGATCACGTTGAAACGGCGATGCAAACCGTCGGGATTAGGGTGCGTCGAATTTCATCCTTGCCGCAAGCCTTACGATTACCTCAAGGTGCTGGCTTAATTCAAACTCTACCGGGATTTCTCGAAGGCTGGTGGACAGTCCAGGATAGCAGTGCCCAACTCGTGAGCCATTTGCTTAATCCGCAACCTGGAGAAGTTGTGGTGGATGCTTGCGCGGCTCCCGGCGGAAAGACCACTCATTTAGCAGAACTGATGACCGATCGAGGCATCATTTGGGGATGCGATCGCCATGCCTCACGCTTGAAAAAACTACAAGAGAATGCCGATCGTCTGCAACTCCAATCGATTCAACTTTGCACAGGAGATAGTCGCTATTTTTCCCAATTTACGAACAAAGCCGATCGCGTTTTGTTAGATGCTCCTTGCTCTGGTTTAGGTACACTTCATCGTCATGCGGATGCTCGTTGGCGACAATCACCCGATAGCGTGAAGGAATTAGCTCAATTGCAAACTGAATTACTGCATCATGCCGCCACCTGGGTCAAATCTGGAGGAACGCTGGTCTATGCTACCTGCACCCTGCATCCCTTGGAGAATGAGGCGATCGTCGAAAATTTCCTGACCCATCATCCAACTTGGTACCTTAATCCACCTGCATCAGATCATCCAGCGGCTGCCTTTACTACTCAACAAGGATGGCTAAAAATATTACCCCATCAACAAGACATGGATGGATTTTTTATGGCACGGTTGCAGAAAAACTAAAACCAGCACAATCATAAGACCAGCACAATCAATTGACCTATAGCTAAGTTCTGAGTTCTGAGGACTGAGTGCTGAGTCAGGATTGATTGACCGTTTGCCTTTCAGCTTTTGGCAATGTCCTAACCACGCTGGCTACTGCTATATCATGAACCACAAAGACACTAAGATGCTATCCGAAAACCCACTTTGTAGGGTGGGCATCGCCCACTCTGGACGGGCAAGACGCCCATCTCACAAGAGATATAAACAAGTTGCACGCGGCGTAAAGTATCTCTTTCAAAGCTCTGTGACTTTGTGCCTTAGTGGTTGATTAAGATTTACTTAATTCTGAGTTTCCAGGTGCTACTTCATCCTTCATCCTTCATCCTTCATCCTTTCCATGTCCCCCTCCTCAGACTACACGCCACACCTCCGATCGCTCATGCAGCAAACTGGCATCCCTAGCTTTAATGCTCTCAGTCGCATGGCTGGCATTTCCAAGTGGCAAGTAGAACAACTCCGCAACGGAAAAGCGGCTCAAATGCGCGTAGAGCCACTTCATAAACTGAGTCAAGCCCTGCAAATTTCACTCACCGAATTACTGGAAACATTTTCTGATTTATCAACCCAATCTTCCCAAACGCAAGAGCGATCGCCTCACGCCTCTGAGCAAGACACGACGGTCGTGCAACTCAAAATTGAGCAACTGAAACAAGAATATCAACGGCTCCAAGCTCAACTCGAACAACAGCGAGAATCCCTTCAGCAAGAGTTTCAGCAATCTAGCCTGCAAGCCCTGGAATCCTGGCTGACCTATGTGCCTGCGATCGCCCACGCCACCCAAGACAATCCTCAACTCCCTGCGACAAAACTATTGCCCTTCATGCGCCCAATCGAGCAATTGCTGAAGTCTTGGGGAGTCGAAATGATCGATCCAGTCGATAGCGAAATCCCCTACGATCCTCACCTGCACCAGTTGATCCAGGGAACAGCACAAGTCGGCGATCGCGTCAAAATCCGCCATCCTGGCTATCGGCAAGGCGACAAGTTGCTCTATCGGGCCAAAGTTAGCCCAGTGGGAGTGGGGAAGTAGGGGAGTGAGGAAGACAGAATAAACATCCCATCTCTCTACTCCACTGAACAGCAAGATCCGATCGGCATTTCTGCCATCTCTTGCAGGCGAGCGGATTCCAGGAAGGTCAACAGGTTAGTGGCGATCGTGCGATCGGTTGGGTTAGCTAGGCGCAGTTCCATTAGAATTGTGAGAGCGTCATACCAAATACCGTTGCTAGCATAGAGAGCCGCTTGCTCTGCGAGAGAGGCTTGCTGAATCTGGTTTGTGAGATTGGCATCTAATGCGACTCGCTGAATGCCACCACGGGTATACATCGGATTGCCTGCATCACAATTCACCAGAAAATACCATTCGTACATCTTGTTCTCTTCCAGAGCGACTGTTTCTGGCAGGGAAACCTGAACGATGCCTGCTGACATTTCTGGTTCAACTAACGTAGTGCGATAAACTTCATTGCCCTCGTTATCCAATAACACAAACTCAGCCGCTCGTTCGGGGGTGAGTATGTGGGGCGTGTAGAACCACAAAGTCGGGTGGGTTTCTGTAGTGTATCCCCAAACTGATTCACCATCTGAAGTACCGTCTTGATTCGCGTCAGGCAGTTCAAACGCTGGCGCAAGGGCTGTCAGTGGATGCGCGACAGAAGGACAACTGATCGGGTTATCACTGCTTGCCTCTGAAAGGGTGACTCCATCGCGACTGGCTCCGCCGCGCTGACGACCCGGAGGCGAACCGAGATCGGGTGGACTGGGCGGATCAAACACGTAGGTTGCGCCTCCCCTGGATAGATCGCCAGGTGCCCCAACGTCGGGCGGGGTTGATTGTGCGATCGCCGCACCACTCAGGAGGCTAACAGGAGTTAGGGCGATCAGTGCTGATAGAAGTCCACTCACTGAACGAGAAAGGGGGCGAGAAGATGCGTTCATGGCTCAAAACCAAGGTAGATTGTGGAGGTAGGTTGTGGGAAGCGATACTGTTCGTCTCACGACTCATCTACAGGTCACTACAAATCTTCTGATGGCAGATCCGCCTTAAACCGGACGAAAATCAGACAAAATACGGAGGAGTTATATGAAATTTGCAACAAGTAGAGGCGAGTGGCGGTTCGCTCCTACAAGAGTTTCTGTCAATTCAAATACGGAAGCGAATTCAGATCTCCTATGATTTGGTAACCTTACCCGATCGCTTCCCCAACAGCACTACGGCAATGGCAGTCATGAGCAACGCTAGATTAGCGGGTATGAGGGGAATCCAGCCGCCGTATAACAGAAATATGATGAAGCAGAGTCCGAGTAGGATTGTGGCAGAGAGTAAAATACTTGCTAAGAGCGGGACTAAGTCTAATCTTGATCGAGCGAAGGGATGAAACTGCCATGCCAAAATTCCACCGACGATCGACCACAGCCCAATCCAGGCGACTTCTCCCCAAAATGACCACACCCAGAGCAACGGTCGCTTGTCTAATACGGCACTGATAATTTCACTGGTCATGTGAGCTTGAGCAATCACACCGGGCATCCGCCGATCGAGTGGCGTAATCCATTTATCCGGGGCACTTTCAGCCGTCACCCCAATCAAAATAATGCGATCGCGAATCACATCCGGATTCACTTCTCCTAACAAAATGCTGCTCAACGGAACTTGCGTTGCCGCCTTCGGATTTACTCGATAGTTTAATAAAATCTGGCTACCCCCGGCATCCATTCGATGATAGCCACCCGAAAACTCAGATAGGTTTCCAAATTCAACCTCGCCAAGCTTGAGGTGATGATCCGATGTGAAGGTGGGCGTTATGCCTTCCGCCTGAAGATATTGAAGTGCCACTCGGACACTGAGCGCATAAGGGGCAGTGCAGGGCGCTTCCTTATCCTGATAAACAGCGGTCATAAACAAAAGATGACGACGCAACACTCCATCAGCATCTGCAAGCATATCGCTGAAACCAACCCGTCGAGCCGGAACATCTGGGGGAGGGGCAATACTGTCATCTCCCATGTAGCGAGCTTTACACACGGCGATGATCCGTTCATCCTGCTGCAATTGTGTCGTCAGGGGTGCTTGTTCTGCATCAACCGGAAAATCTCGATAGAGATCTAAGCCAATCACACGTGGCTGCTGCGCGATTAAAGTGTCTAATAGCTGACGGAGATGGCGATCGGACAGCGAAATCCGTCCAATTCCTTCTTTCTCAGCCCCATACCGTTGTCGCGCCTGGTCATCGATCGTAACAATCAAAATCCGGGTATCGGGGGGTTCACTCAGTCGCGATCGCAATAGCTGATCGTAAGTTCTGAGTTCCCAAGCTTCCAGCATCCCGGTATACCGCACTCCCATCAGCAGAGCCGTCATCAGCAAACTAATCAGCAGCACTTTGGGCAGCCCTTTGAGGAGGCGATGGAGGGGCGATCGTCTGTTTGAAGTAGGGGGATGGGGAGAGTGGGTGAGATGGGG
>JAAUSF010000176.1 GCA_012033255.1 Cyanobacteria bacterium RU_5_0 | reverse complement strand
TTGTTCGTTATTTAACTTTATATCTCATAAAAATATCAACAAATAGTTATAAACGCTTTACAGTTTACCTAGATACACGCTCTTCAATCCCATCGTTCCCTTTTCGTCACTCCCCAATAGCGCAAGTATCTGTAAGGTCCATAAGTCTTACCTGACTTGGAATCTGGAATCATCTTTAGCTCAATGTGCCCTTGTCCTCCGTGCTTCCCCAGCGGTGTGCCATCCTCACGAGTCTCCTGGTTCTCCTCCTCTGCCTCCTCCCGCCGCGACTCCAATAGCCCCTGAACCATTTCAGCCAACTCCCCGTTCGGCTGAGTGCCCACGTCGAAACCAACTCCTCATCACTCCAATCCTGGAGTTGCCGAGACCCGCACTGGCACTTGCAATGTCACAAAAGGGAGAGGCTTATGCCAGCGCATATCCGGTATGCTCCCGCACCTGGGGTGGATGGAACGCCAGCACAATATGGTCTTTAGGGACTCCCGCCGCCACCAGTTCACCCGTAATCCCATCCTCAATCCCGTCGTAGTGAATCCAGATTTTGTCATTGCGGATTTCCGCATGAACCACACAGCCATGCACTCGGTGATCCTGCTCCCAGCCCTCATGCATCAACATAAAGTGGTTGCGATCGCGGCTAACCACCACATACGTGTTCACGTCCCCATAACGATAAGGCAGATCTGCATAATATTGGAGAATGTTCTCCAACGTCTCACGCCATTGGTCTAGGGGTTGGTTTACGGTTGCCATCGGATAATCTCCTCTGTATTTGAGTCAAAAACAATCATGCGAAACCCTGGTTCTTCCAGCAGCAGTTGCCCTGCTTCTTCTTGAAACAACGTTTCAAACGTATTGCGACTAACCGCCAGATAGAGCCGACGCTCTGGCTCTCGTCTTTGCAGCGCTCTGGCATACATAAAAAATTGCCCCCAAGCAGTTTCGAGATCATTAATCAGCGAAGGGCTAAGAAAGCTTTTGATCTCAACCGCAATTTTTTCAGAACCGCGTTCCGCCGCAATCAATTTCTCAGCCCCTAGATCAACAAAGACTGAGCGAACCCCGATTTTGAGCATCAGTGGGTCATCTGTAATCGTCCAGCCATCTTTGATCAGGGCGGCACAAACAGCATCGTGATAGAGGTCTTTGGCGGGCATAAAGGCTTATAGATGAGGCACCAACTGTATTTATTGTCCTGTGTTCATTGTAATTGACAGCCTCCTATCCACTCTCTTTCCCTAAATACACACTCTTCAACCCCATCGTCCCCTTCTTGGTCACCCCCCAATAGCGCAGATAGCGGTAAGGTCCATAAGTCTTCCCCGTTTTGGAATCCGGAATCATCTTCAGCTCAATATGCCCTCGTCCCCCGTGCTTCCCCAGCGGTGTGCCATCCTCACGAGTCTCCTGGGTCTCCTCCTCTGCCTCCTCCCGCCGTGACTCCAATAGCCCCTGAATCATTTCAGCCAAATCCCCTAATTCTTCATCACTCCAATTCTGGAGTTCCTGAATCAACCGCGCTGCTTTGCTCCGCTTTGGCATCTCCCACCCCTGACTCCGCAAAAATTGCTTAGGGAATACTTAGGGATCTTTAGCTTGTTTTTATTCCCTAAGTCCAGATTCATCCGTACTGCTTTTGTTTAGGGAATACTTGATTCTTCATAAAGGCAAAACTATTCCCTAAGTTTCATCGCCACCCCAGCTGGTGGAAACCTTGACATCCACTACCACCGGGATCGGATGCAGAAACTTCCGAGCTGCTGCAACCATGCAGCGACGTAAGAGATAATTGATATGCTTCGCCTCAGCAACAGGACACTCCAGCAGGATCTCATCATGAACTGTGCAAATCAGCTTCACTCCTGTCTCTGCCAGTACTTTATTGAGTTTCACTAACGCCAATTTCGTGATGTCAGCATTCAATCCCTGGACTGGATGGTTCAGCAATTCCGCCAGCCTGGGTTTATCCGCCCACCTGCGCCGCCGCCCTGCCAAGGTACTGCTCTCCTTTGTTCCCCGGATGTAACTACGCTTGATCGTCTCATGCCATTCTGCCACTCCAGCATAGGCTTCAAAGAATCGTTTTCGGAATGCCTTTGCCTGCTCCAGAGACAGAGTGACCCCATACTTTGTCTCTGCGTAGCTTTGAAGTTTGGTGGCACCCATGCCGTAAATCAGCCCAAAATTGATGGCTTTGGCAAGCCGTCGATCTTCCTCGCTCACATCAGCGATCGCTTTCCCCGTCACAAGAGCTGCTGTCAGCCGATGCAGATCCTCACCCTTACGATAGGCTCGTTGCATCCGAGTATCGCCACTCAAGCGGGCAACAATCCGCAGCTCAATTTGAGAATAGTCCGCTCGCACGATTTGATAACACGGTGCAGCGACAAAACAGGTTCGGGCTTCGGCATCGCGAGGAATCGTTTGTAGAGGCGGGTTACGACAAGAGAACCGACCCGACCTGGCTCCAAGCTGATAGTAGGTCGGGTGAATCCTTCCTGTCACCGGATGAATATGCTTGGGCAAGCTGTCGGCAAAGGTGGCAGTAATTTTGGAGAGGTGGCGGTAGTCCAACAACGCTCGGATCACAGGATACTGTTTCGCTAGGGGAACCAGTTCCTTTTGATTGGTAGAGTTTACTGGAATTCCAGCCGATTGCAGTGCTGCAAGTACCTGCTGGTGAGAATTTGGGTTAATCGTATCCGTCATCTCCGGTAGCAAAGACATTTGAGCATTGCCAGCGATCCGGAGTTGGCTGAGCTGATGAAGTGCCGTATCCCGATCACTTTCCAGTTTCGCCCCCAATGTTTGCCAGCGGGAGAGATCCAATAACATCCCATTCAGCTCCATCTGAGCCACCGCAGGCATACAGTGAAATTCCAGTTGGGCAATTTTGAGGAGGTGAGATCGCTCCAGCTTCTTGAACAAGATCGGGTACAGTTCTAACAAAATTACAGCATCCAACGCCGCATACTGTAACTGGTTTGAAGTTAGGGGCTTGCTCCAATCACTGACCTGTTGGGTTTTATCCAGCGCCATATTCAATAGCTTTTGAGCAAGCGTCTGCAACGAGAGACTGGTTTTCAGTCCTGCCGTCAACACACGATAGGCAAGTTGGGTATCGAAGAAGGGAGGAGCAGATTGGAGTCCTGCTTGGGCAAGGAACTGCCAGTCAAATTTGCCGTTGTGAGTAATCTTAAGCACAGGGCTGGAGAGGAGCTGTTGCAGCAGGTGGCGATCGCAGGGAGCAATCTGGGGTAAATCAATGAGCATCACTGGCTGATTGGGGACTGCAAGCTGAATCAGCCGAATCGTATGAATGTGAGGATCTAGCCCCGTTGTCTCGCAATCCAAGCCAAGAATGGAAGATTGTTCAAGCGATCGCAGTGCAATTTCAAGTTCTCTGGTCGATGTAATCAGACGATACGTAACATCCTTCAAATTAGGGTAAGTTTTGGAGACGGGCATGACTGGAAATAGATGGAGGACTATCCTGAAGGGGCGATAGCACCAACTATTTCCAGTAGCTCTCATGATTCAAAACAAACTGCCCTGCTCTGGTTGCTCGGTTGTTTGAACTGGGGCAACCGCAATTGCTTCTATCTTCCGATTGCGGCGTTTTCCCCATCCCTGTTGAGCCGCGTGCTTTACAACACTCTGACGAATCGATCGGCTCAAGTCATGAAATTCAGTTTTGACAGTTTTGAATTCAATCACATGACCACCAATCAATTCATAAAAATTGTCAGCCCCTTCTGGTAACTTATTGTGCTTCCGCATCACCTCATTTCCTGCCCAGATATAAAGGTCAGAATAGTCGCGGTGCATAGGTGCTTCAAAACTGGCAGGCATCATGTAAGCCAATACTTCAGTCAGTGTAGCGTAGTCTCCAATTTGATCCTGTTCATATTCGGAAAGAATGAGGTCAAAACGATCCTGCACACAGGCAGCCTTCAACCACTTTGGAATCACGTCACCCCACAAACTTCGATGCAATACCAGTGGTCCAGCTAAATAACGGACATGATGGATCGAAAACTCCGCCATCTCCAACATGCACGCTAGTAGTTCTCTAGGAACATCAAGGGATGCCAAAAGCCGCAACATTTCCAGGGTGCTGGATGAGCAACGGGTATCTTCATTACCAGCATCTTGTTGAAGGGTTCGCACCAACTCTTCAGGAATAAAACTCAGTTGATCCACAGCGCAAGCCTCTTGTAGGGGTGTCCCTACAAACAGCCAGTTGGCTGGAGCGTTGTTATCCACCTGGTTGAGGTCAGTACCGAGTCAAGCTTTATAGGCTGGCAAGCATATCGTTTCGTATGGATGCTTGCGCAATGAACACTGAATCAACTCCCGATTTCAATGCCACCCCCGACGGCAGTAGCGGTTATCAAACGGGTGGCTATCAAACCACTGGTGCTGGTAGCGAACAGTCGATCTCTGGGGCAGGCACAAATCCCTGGCAAACCGATCACTTCAGTGACGGCTATCAGGAAAACATCTTTGAACAAAATTTTGGCGATACACCTTACTCGGAATCAGCCGCCAACCCCAACCCTCACTTGAAAGGCTATGGCAAGGGTTCTGCTTATCAGCCAAAAACAGAGCGTACCTTTTCTGCACCCGAACTGGAGCTTTAATTCCCTCAACCCTTTCTACTGTCATGAATACCTCACTGAGAATGCCAGACGGCTTCAAAAGGCAGCGTGTTCTGGCATGGATCATTTCGCTGTGTTTGATTGTCATCAGCCTTTGCGGGCTTGTTGCACCTGCGTCTGCTCGCACGATCGACGACGGCAGCCTACCCACGCGAATTCTAGAAATTGCAGGGAGTCAATCTGGATTGCCTGCAACGCAAGTTTTGTTGCCCGACTGGAACCGAATCTCTTTATCACAGATGCCGGGTATTAGTCGCTCTGGCTCCATAGATGGCAAGCCCTACAGCCAAATGTTGGGGTATGACCTGAGCCGCAATTGGAGTGCTGGCATGACTCCTGATCAGTATTTGAAGCTAGGGGACATTTCGCAGGCATTTCAAGCAGAAGTATTTTCGTCAGGGGCGATCGCCCAACTCACCAACCTCGATCTCAATCAAGTTGCCCTGAGCATGTTTACGCTGGCAGCCGATCAAACCCTGAGCTATTTAGCAAAAGTGGTGCCGGGGCTAGCACAAACTAATGTCCGGGCGATCGCCCTGTCGCGGCTCTTCTCGCTGCCAAAGCCGTAGGCATTAATGTCTCTGATCAAACCCTGGCTGGAGTGCTGGCACAGAATCCTCAGATTGGACAGCTACGCTTAAAGGAGATTGATCTTTCTCGCTTTCCTGTCAGCTCCATTCCCAACCTGGAAGCCGTTCAGCTCCAACAATTTGAGGGCTGGATGAACAGCTTTGTGAAAGGTATTCCAGGGTTGGGTCAGGTGCCATTAGGGTCAATGCCCAACCCAATTGCTGAACTGGGTAGTCTAGTCATGCGGATCGATCAGGTATATGGTCCAGCAGAGGCACAACGCAACAACACCATTTCTGGCTCTGATGTTCAGGGCTTTTCTGTCCCCTGTGCTGAAACCGATTGCGCCTATGTTGAACTGGATGATCTGGAGAACGCTGGACGTAGTGCGCGTGGCAGGCTGGAAGGCAAGCAATGGATCTCAGGAAAATATCAGGAAGTCCAGGGTGGCTGGGGTGTCTTGCAATCGGTGAATGGTGGGCGAGAACCTACAGGGCGCTTGCCCTTCGGTTCTGCTTTCAAAGTTGTGGTGATGGAGCCAGATGAAACCACAGATACCGTAGATACTGCCCTATTCTTCCGTTTCTGCGCCAACGCGCTGGGTTGTACACCCTACTTCATTGGTCCAGTGCCGTTCTTCACCTACAAAGTCAATGCTTTGATGTTTGTCGGAGATTTGAGCGATCAACGAGCTGCCGCTGCCTCTCAACCCACTGGGGCTAGCCAAGAGTCCGGAAGTAGCCGAACTGGGGCTGGGAATCAAAATGAGGGCAACCCCTGTTCTTTAGACGGCAGTAGTCAGCCTGTATCAGCACAGTCCATGCAAGGCATTGATCTAAACGCACTGGCAGAATCGATCGCCAGCATCGAAAGTGCTGGAAGTGGCGGTTACCAGGCAGTCGGAGTTCATACATGTGCGGATGGCGGAAGCAATTGTGGACGGGGGTTAGGTCGCTACCAGTTCATGAGTTACAACCCCTATGCAGTCCAGTTAATTGCTGCAAAGCCAGGCGGGCAGGGATTCTTAAATCGCATTGGACAGGGCTACCAACCTACTGAAGCAGAACTGTTTCAATTCTTTCCACCTGCTGATCAGGATCGTGCCTTTATGGCAGACCTTGCCAATAAAATTCAGGTGACGCGAGGACAGATTGATCCAACGACAGGACAACCCTTTACGGGCGATCGCCTCTTAGAACGGGTTGCCCAAAAACATTTCGGTGGCGATTACAGCCGTGTGGATGGGGGAAGCTCCGATGCATTAGGTCGTCTGAGTCTACGAGATTACGGTCGCACTGCTGTGACTCGCTATCGTAACGGTGGCAATGGCACACTTACCTGTGCTCCCAGCGCCACCCGGACAACCGCTAATGCCTCTGGAACAAAAAGCAATGATACAACCTCAAACAGTGGGACACCCGGACAAGTCACCGGAAAGCTAACTAACCCTGTTCCAGACTTTCCAGTGACCAGTGAGTTTGGTTCTCGCTCCAGTCCCTGTGCTAGTTGTAGCTCCAATCACGCTGGCATTGATATTGGCGCACTGATCGGGACACCGGTTCGAGCGGCTGATGGTGGCAAGGTTCTCTACGCAGGTTGGCTGTCGGGCTATGGCAAGACCATGATTGTGGAACATGCCAATGGCAGAATGACGCTCTATGCCCACCTGGATTCAATGGACGTGAGCACTGGCACGGCTGTTCGGCAGGGGCAGGCGATCGCCCGTAGTGGACAAAGCGGCTTGGGCACTGGACCCCACCTCCACTTTGAAGTGATTGAAGGTGCTACCCCCGGCAACTGGCGCAGCGGCTCTTCCATCAATCCCAGACAGCGGGTTCAATTCTAAGGAGGAATCAACCATGCAACCCCAGCAGCGATTTTCACTGAGATCCATTGGCAGACGTTTGACTGCAACCTTCTGGCTACCTTTAGCGGTAGGTATGCTGCTCACTATAGGGTTAGGGTATCTTCCGCTTGATGCTCAAACTACTGGAATCCCAGAAACCGTCAGTCGTTGTATTCCCCAACAAACCCGACAACCCATTGTTCGGAGTGAACTGATCGGCTCTAGTCGATTACAAGGCAAGGACTATTACTTACTAGCAACTCACACCGAAAACAGCCAAGCGCCAACTAATTTGATCATCGCAGTCACGAATGGACGCTGCGAGGAAGTGTTTTTTAACCCAATGGGCGATCGCATTCCCTTTGCTAGTGTTGTTCCCCAGTCCGTCGCTCAACAATTAACATTGGCACGATTCCGGCAAGAGATTCAACGGCTTGGGAAAGATCGCTTCCAGCAACAGGTCAGCCAAGGCGCAGCCTCAACTCGAAATCTCGTCTGGTTTGCAGAGGAAGTCTGGGCACTCCGGCAGTTAGGCATTACGGTTCCCGCTAACGTTCAGGTTCAACAATGAGTGCAAGTTGAAAAGGAAACCCGCTATGACAGATTCAGCTTCAGAACTGGCTCCAACTCAGCAGCAGGAACTGAGCACATCCACCATCCCTGCACCACCTCACTGGTTATGGCAGGTGGGATACTGGTTTCGCATCGGTTTTAGCCTTTTTCTGCTGTTATCGGTACTTATTGGCGTGGCAGGTTGCAGTTCCAGTGCAGCAACGGTTCCCTGGCAAAAAGCGACAGCAGTAGTCCCTGAACCTGTTTTAGAACAGGTGATTCAAGCGAACACTAATCTGGACATGGCACAAGCTAAAGAAACCCTGCTTGTCTGGAGTGTAGACGGAAAAGAGGGCAAACTGACTCTGTTTAATTTCAATACTCCTAATCTATGTGGAGCCTTGGGTTGTCTTTATGCTGGCTACTGGTTAAGAGAGAATCAATCCGCAGTAGAGGTGTTTCAAAACTATCTCAACCCTAACCTTCCAGCAAATAAACCTCTGATTCAGGTGGGAGAAGATCGGGGTCAGGCTTTGCCCTGTTTAGAGGTGTTACAGATGGAGAGCGATTCTCTCCGAGACGGCAAAGCCGAACGCTTACGACAGTTGAATTATTGCTTTAATGGCGATCGCTACCAACTTGCTGATACAAAGCTTTTTAGAGAGTAATACAAGCTATCTAGCTGTGAATAAAAAAGATTTCTAATTATTATAAAAGTAGACGTTTAAGAAAATCTGATTTATTTGCTTTTCTTCTAGGAGTCAGATAACAACTGCTGATCAATGAGATTCCTTTGAATGGCGATAACGGCAGCTTGAGTGCGATCGCGCACCTCTAGTTTCTGTAAAATGGCATGAACATGAACTCGTACCGTTCCTGGTGCGATGTATAGCATTTGAGCAATCTCTTGATTCGTTTTGCCATCCGCAATTAAAGCCAGGATTTCTTGTTCTCGCCGAGTCAGAACAGAAGCCAACTTATTTGAATCACTGGCTGGTGTGGCACTGGCATTATTTTCAAAAGCAGCCCGAATCTCAGTTGTCGCAGCAGAATCCCACCAGGACGCTCCGGCTGCAACCGATTGAATCGCAAGAATAAGAGTTTGTGATGGCGCACCCTTGATGCAGTAGCCCTGTGCGCCAACTTCGATGATTCGGTTAATCAATGCTTTTTGCGTGTGAGAGGTGAGCACCAAAACTGGAAGATTCGGCGCTAACTTTTTGATCTGCCGACAGGCTTCAATTCCCCCCAATCCTGGTAGCCCAATGTCAAGAACGACGATATTGAGTGAGTTGCCTTTGACGATTTCGATCGCCGTCTCGCCATCTTCTGCTTCTGCCACAATTTCTAGCCCTGACTCTCGCTCTAGCCGCACCCGTAAGCCGAGACGGAAGAGTTCATCATCCTCAACCAGAAGAATTTTGAGCGGTGGAGATGCCATCTTAAACAGAAAAGGAGGGATTGTACGGGAAAGTCGGTAGCCGAAAGGCAAAGATTGCTCCAGTGGGTTGCCGATTCTCTGCCCAAATTGTACCGCCGTGAGCTTCTACAATCTGGCGAGATAGGTAAAGCCCCAAACCCGATCCCTTTGCCTGGCGATCGCTCTGCCCCTGATAGAACCGCTCAAACAGATGGGGAAGCTCATCGGGTTTAATGCCTGCTCCACTATCCTTCACCTTAACGGTTTGACAGGAGGAGCCTGCTTCGAGGACAACCTCAACCCGTTCACCACGGGGAGAATGGTTGATGGCATTTGTGAGGAGATTTGCCATGACTCGCTCAAGTTGTAGAGCCTCTCCCTTGACCCAAAGGAACTGACGAAAATCTGAGGCTCCATAATGGAGAGAAATGTGAACCCGACGGCTAGCTGCTAAATCGGTCATCGTTGCTTTAACGGCTTCGGCAATCTCAACGAGATCAATGGGGACAAGATTCAACTGCAACCCTTCATTATCATTTCGGTAGACATCCAACAGAGTTTCAACTATTTGCAAAGTTGTTTTATGGCTTCGCATCATGGTTGCTAAAACCTTCTGCTGATTGGGTTCGATCAAGCCAAAACTACCGTGTTGAAATGCTTTTAGTGTTTCAATCGCTCCTAATAGTGGAGTTTTTAGATCGTGGGTTAGGGCTGAAGCAAAGTCTTCCCGGATGCTGGCTAACTTTTCCTGTGCTTCTAGTTTGGCTTGCTGCTGTAGGACTGTTTTCTGATAGAGACGATTGCGATCGCTCAATACTCCTGTCACAACTAATGCCAGTGTGGCAATGACTCGACTGGCGATCGTAGAAACTTCAACGGTTGCAATTCCTGGAAGCCAGACGTTGATGAGGGTGAGAACGCAAGCGATCAGGGTTGCCTGAAACGTGAGCTTGCGGCTTAAATGGGCACTGGCTAACAGAATCGGACCAATGTAGAGGTAGCCAAATACATACTCTGGGGGAGTGGCTAACTCCAGAGAAAAAACCACGACAAAAAGCCCCACCACTAACCAGAATGTGCGTAAATGCCAGTCTCTTGAATGAAAAGCACGTTGGAATTGCAGCATTTGGCTCCTCTGAAACAGAAAAGATGGTCGTTGAGCCAGTCCTATTCTTCAAAAGTCTAGCGGTTTTCCAGCAGGATGACTTGAAAACGAGACACAGTCTGCGTTTAGATACAAATTTATATTTGCAGGTATAAACCTTCCCTAAACACTCTCTAAACGCTTTCTAAACACTATAGTCCTGCGGACTATATCAGCAATCCAAAAATTGCAGTAAACGCCGCTCTATACCTTGTAATTTCTAAATCAGAGTTTCAATATCAGTGAGTAGGGACGGTTGAAGAGTTGAGTTACCCGTTCCCAATCAATACTCAGGTACTTAAGAGAGTGTTTGTAAATAAGAATTACGAAAGTTTTTACTCATCGTCAAAAAGCGATATCAGAGATCAAGATGTGCATGAGGTTAAGAACATGGGTCAACTGAAAACCTACACCAGCGATTTAACC
>JAAUSF010000175.1 GCA_012033255.1 Cyanobacteria bacterium RU_5_0 | reverse complement strand
TTAAATCGCTGGTGTAGGTTTTCAGTTGACCCATGTTCTTAACCTCATGCACATCTTGATCTCTGATATCGCTTTTTGACGATGAGTAAAAACTTTCGTAATTCTTATTTACAAACACTCTCTTAGGGGTTTGGGGGCAGATTTTGGCAAGGGGATACATGCCCTGAAAGGGCATCTTTAAGCATAGCTGAATTTACGCCGTAGAGTACTAGCCATTTTTCCAGGCGACAGCTACCCGTTTATCTGATGTCATCCACTCGACGCATCCGGCATCTTAGGAAATAGGAGATCAATGATTTCTCCTGCATCCAGATTACGGAGGAAGCATGGTTACTTCAGATGAACAGGTGAGTCCGTTGTTGGCTCTCTCAAACACCTTTGCGGAGGCGATCGCCCACGCTGGACAATCGATCGTGGCAGTCAAAGGCGGACGGCGGTTTGGTGCGAGTGGAGTCCATTGGCGATCGGGCGTTATCATCACCAGCGATCATTCACTCAGACAAGAAGATGAGATCACTCTAGTATTGCCTGATCAATCCACGACGACGGCACCGATCATCGGACGAGATCCAGGAACCAACTTAGCGATTCTGCGATTGCGACCAGAACTGAACCTGCCGATCGCCACTATTCAACATCCAGCTTCACTTCAGGTGGGGCATCTTGTCTTAGCCGTCGGGCGCTCTAGCGAAACTGGGTTGACGGCTAGCATGGGCATGATCAGCGCCTTGGGTGGCACTTGGCGAACCTGGAACGGTGGACAAATTGACCAATTCATTCGTCCTGATTTAACCCTCTATCCAGGCGGTTCTGGCAGTGCCCTGATTGATCCACAGGGGCAGGTGTTAGGGATTAACATTGCCACGCCTCGAAGTGCAGTGCTGACGATTCCGGCAGTGACGATCGATCGGGTCGTCGATCAATTGTTGAATCGGGGACGAATTGTGCGTGGCTATCTTGGCGTGGGAATGCAGCCTGTCGAGCTTCCACAGCGGTTGCAGCAAGCTTTGAATCTGTCAGGCACAAGGGTATTAGTGGTTAGCGTAGAGTCAGGAAGTCCAGCAGAGCAAGCTGGCATCATGATTGGGGATGTGATCGTTGAGTTGGGCGATCGTCAAATCAGCGATATTCACGATGTCCATCAGATGCTCGATCCAGAGCAAGTGGGCAAACCGCTCGGAGTCAAAGTGATTCGCGGTGGACAATGGATGGAATTAACTGTCACCGTTGGAGAGCGTCCTCGGAGAGCAGAATGATATCAAATCTGGTTAATTACGCCATGTGCAACTTCTCGAAATTACATAAGGATGAATCAGGTTCTCAAAATTCTACGATCGCCATGAATGCTTGGTAAACCCTCAAATGAACACTCCCATGAATCCTCAAATGAACGCTCAGCTAATGGCAGAACTTGCCTCCGTCACCCAACACCTACAACGATCGACCGTGCAACTTCAAGGACATCGCTTTGGCAGTGGCTCAGGCGTAATTTGGAGTGCTGATGGCTTAATTCTCACTAATGCTCACGTAGTGCGTGGAAGAGAGGCGATCGTCCATTTATGGGATGGACAAACGTTCAAGGCTAGAGTCGTCCGCAAGGATCGACAACTCGACCTGGCTGCATTAGTTGTCAACGCCAAACACTTATCAGCAGCGGCTCCTGGAGATGCAAATGATTTGCGAGTTGGGCAACTTGTGCTGGCAGTTGGCAATCCCCAAGGACTACACAACGCCGCTAGACTTGGCATGATCCATACGATCGCCCCTGCCACGCAACGCCGATGGATACAAGCCGATCTTCGTTTGGCTCCGGGTGATTCAGGTGGGGCACTTGCTACCATTGATGGTCAAGTGGTTGGCATCAACAGCATGATCGTAGATGGACGGGCATTTGCGATTTCAAGTCAAGTGATCGATCGCTTTCTTGCCAGCCAAGCCGATCATCCTTACTTGGGTATCACGCTGCAACCCGTTGTTATTTCCTTGGAGAGCAAGCCGATGCCGGGTTGGTTGATTGCAAGCGTCACTGCCAACAGTCCAGCCGAAACGAGTGGCTTAATGCTGGGAGACGTGCTGATCGGGATTCAGGCTCAATGTTTCAACGATCACCGCGATCTCGATGACTGGCTAACGCTTGCTGGGCCTGGAGATCAGTGGCAACTGAAACTCGTTCGGGCAGGGCAACGGTTCGATCGATCGATCGTTCTCGGCAACCAGGAAACCGGAATGGAGGCGGCGTGATTCGGGTGATGGTGGCGGCGCGATCGGCGATCGTTCGGGCAGGGTTAACCGCCTTGATTGCAGAACGACCAACGCTAAGTGTCATCAGCACATCGTCTGATCCTGACATTCTGTTGCAACAGATCGAAACGATACAGCCTGAAGTCATGCTGATCGATATTGACGACGCGGATGATCTCCCTGGACTGTTATCCGAACTTGTATCCGAGCTTGATCTGAATACTCAACCTGCGATCGTGTTATTAGCCGATGAACCCGATGCCGCCTGGATTGGCACCATGTTGCGATCGGGGGTACGCGGTATCTTACCCAAAGCCACGATCGCCTCCGAAATCATCGCCGCCCTCGAAGCTGTCGCCACCGGACTGATCGCCTTGCATCCCGATATTACCGAGGCACTATTGCCCACATTGCCCACGCTCACCCTTACCCCCTCATCCCCTCACTCCCTCACCCCCTCACTCCCTCACCTCACTCCTCGCGAAATCGAAGTGCTACAAATGCTGGCAGAAGGGATGGGCAATAAAGCGATCGCTCGACGGCTTACCATCTCCGAACACACTGTCAAATTTCACATCAGTTCTATCTTCTCCAAACTTCAGGTTTCTAGCCGTACCGAAGCCGTCATCCTGGGTACCCGCCTCGGATTGATTCTGCTGTGAGTAAAACCTGAATGTGCAACTTGATTTCTCCAGTCCTTGATGGGTAAGAGAGATAATTAGGATATACTTCTTCGATGCTTTTCGGTTAGCTGTTTAAGATTGTCTTGAGTCCATGAATCAGCCGATCGATTCCTTCCACAGCCGTTTCTTTTTGTAAATCACCGTAGGCAACTCGCACATAACAGCCGTCTTCCATCCCAAAGGTATTTCCCGGAATAACAGCTACCCTATGTTCTCGGATGAGTCGTTCTACGAGTTCTAAAGAGTCCATCTGAATGTGAATTTTCAGGAACAGGTAAAATGCACCCTCACTAGATGAAATCGTGCAGAGATGGTTAATTTGTTTCAGTTGATGCAGGATGAGTTGGCGAACTTCAGCGATCGCCCCCAGTTTATCGCGACAATAGGTTGCTCCAGCATCTAGCGCACCCAACGCTGCGTATTGAGAAATCACAGGAGGGCAAATCACATTCGAGTCTTGAATTTTCATCACTGCGGTCAGCAAATGCGATGGAATGACCATGTAGCCAATGCGCCAACTCGCTAATCCATAAGCTTTCGAGAGAGTATACAGCGAAATCGTATGAGCAGGGCTGTCGGCAATGGCTCCTGGCGAGAAGTGCTGTGCCCGATCGTAGGTAAAATATTCGTAGGCTTCATCGCTGATGTGATAAAGATTATGAGCGCGACAAAGATGATTAATTTTCCGCAGCACTGCCTCTGAGTAAACAGCACCCGTCGGATTGTTGGGCGAAATGGTGACAACTGCTCGTGTCCGATCGCTAATCGCTGCCCCGATCGCCTCTGGCTGAGGTTGATAATTAGCATCCGTTGGCACTAAAACCGGACGGCAACCGGCGATCGTGATCGCCATTTCCTGATTAAAAAAGTATGGCGTTAGCAGAATGATTTCATCCCCTGGTTGAGTGATCGCCAAAATCGCATTGAGAAACCCCATGTTGCTGCCAGCCGTGACAACAACATCGCGATCGCTCAGATCCATACCATTGTCACCTTTGAGCTTTGTCGCGATCGCCATTCGCAATGGAGCAATGCCCTCAACGGCTTGATACCGATGATTGGCTGGGTGATTCAAAAACTCTGAGATTTGAGCAATAGCTTCTTGCGGTGGTGCATAGTAAACCACACCTTGACCCAGAGAGATCGTTCCGGGATGGCGACGAATCAAATCGGCAACCACAGGAATGATCGGAGTTTGTACCAACGCCATTCGAGAAGGATGCAATGTCATGGTCTTATAGTTTCTGTCAATCAAAAGCCCAGTCTTTGACAACAACAATCTTGAATTGATTTTTATGTGAAAGATCGATATCCAACGATCCATAATATCGCTGACACCATGCTGTTAAATCAACGATCGCTTTAGAAAACACCTTGTCCGGAATCTGCCAACAAGAGCTATACATCCTTTGTTGATAGCGATCGAGCAATTCACCAACCGTTTTCTCAATCCGCCACTGAGCCGCGATGACAGTTTCGAGTTTAGCACCTTGCGCTTGCAAAACACCGAGTACCTTTGATTCTGATGCGCCATAATCTGACGGCTCGAACCCATAATCTGCCAAAATCGATCGCCACTGCCGCCCCACGGATTGATATTGATCCACATCAATTTGATCGGGTTTGGCATGACGATCGCTACCATGCGTATAGAGGAAAACGCCCGTCGGTTTGAGGACACGACGAATTTCGGCTAGGGCTTGTTGCCAGTTTGGAATGAGATGAAGAATATGTACTGCGATCGCTACGTCAAATGAATGATCAGCGAACGGTAAAGACGTTGCATCTGCATGGAAAAGTGACAACCGATGAGACGTTCCTTGCAGCTTATGGCGCAACTCCATCATCATCTTTTCAGAAATATCTACCCCTGCGTAAGCATAACCGCGTTGGACGATTGGTAAAGCAATCCTGCCTGTGCCAATTCCTGGCTCAAAAAACTGAGTCTCCGAAGTCGCTAAAACTAAGTCAAGAATACATTGGGTCACTTGTTCAGATATATGTAGTGGAAGCCCACGGGTTGCATCATAGATATCAGAGACGCGATCGAACGAAACACTCATAGTTTATTACCTCTGCGATTCAAATAGCCCCATTTTATCGTTTGAATTGAGTACATTTGCTGGGTTGAATTACATTGGGTGAATATCGATCTATCCAAAAAGCTAACGACCCTATGCACATCGGCTACTTAGGAATTGTGATATTGATGGTTCTGTCTCCCTTTCCGCCTGAAGTCTTTATGCCACTGGCAGGATTTATGGCGGCAGAAGGAGAGTTGAATGTTGTGTATGTTGTTCTGTCAGGCGTAGCGGGGTTCTTACTGAGCATTTTACCGTGGTACTTTGCAGGCAAGATTTTAGGTGAAACAGGCTTAAAGAAGTTTCAGCAAAAGCATCCTCGTTGGTTAGCACTCCCTACTAGAAACCTTGAAAAAGCAAATCGCTGGTTTTATCGACATCGTGGGCGGGCAGTACTTTTCTCGCTGTTGGTACCTGGAATTCGCAATTTGATCTCAGTTCCAGCAGGCATGAGTGGAATGCAATTGACTTCGTTTCTGCTATATACAACACTCGGTTCTACAATTTGGCTCAGTATTCTGACGCTAGCAGGCTATTTCTTAGGTAGCCGTTATTACCTTGTAGAAGAACATTTTGGTCGTGCTTCTAATGTGATTATTGCCGTACTTGGAATTGCGATCGTGATTTGGATAATGACTCAAGTAATTAGAAGTAAAGGAAAGTATCGTTGACATCGATCTTATCTTTCCACTTAGAGTTTATCCGAAACCCCATTTTGTAGTGGGCATTGCTCACCTTACCTGTGATATAGCTAAGTGCTGAGTTCTGAGGACTGAGTGCTGAGTCAGGATTGATTGACCGTTTGCCTTTCAGCCTTTGGCAATGTCCTAACCACGCTGGCTACTGCTATATTGACCTACTCTTGCATCCACCCCTCTTTTCTTCAGCCTGAATAGTTACCTTTCTTTGATTCCACCGGAGGTAGGCAACACCGCCTTCTGAAGTATTGAACTATAGCTATGCTGTCTGTTTCGAGCAGTCACAAACCAATCATTGTTACCCTGCAAATGATCAAAAATACCAACGATCGCAATCACATTCTTGAAGGTGATATAAGGAATCAACAGCAAAACATATTGAATGTAATAAAGAATAGGATAGCGAACGTAAGCTATTTTTGCAGTGACAAGTGTTTGGTAAATGCCGCCAAAGAAAGAAAGAATAGTACTGAACCAGAGAAATTGATTAATTTCTGATGGAATTGAGCTTTCATATAGCGGTAGACTTAACATTAGTGGAATAGTCTGGATCGCAACAAGAGAATAGAACTCGCAGTAGCAAAGCAAATATGTCCAGAACACTTTTTGCCACAGATTAAACTGATCAGACTGCCAAACTCGATGTTGATAATTCAACCCAACTTCAAACCACCCCTGCGCCCAACGTTTGCGTTGAAACCAGAATGAACGAATGTCAACAGGAGCGAGTTCTGTACTAATAATGCTACGATCATGCACAATCCGATAACCATTCAAAAGTGTTCGCATTGATGCATCAATGTCTTCAGTCAACATCGCCGGATTGAAGCGGATTTGCTTCAGTACCGAGGTACACCAATAGCCGTTTGAGCCAGCAAAAATACTAGAGTTCGTTAGAAACGATTTTGCAGCATGAGCAACGCCATACATCATTTCAAATTCAATAGCAATCAACTGGGTCAGAAAATTTTGATCATGATTGCGGATAATGCTACGTCCTTGCACAACATCATATCCTTGCTCAAACCAGTGCCAAGCTCGATCGAAGCAATCAGGTGCAGGATGATGATCCGCATCCAGGATACAGATAATTTCACCCGTGACTATTTCAAATGCCGCATTCAAATTCTCTGCTTTAGAACAACTGCCCTCCACTCGCAGAAGCCGCAGATCAGGATAGAGTTGCGCCAAAGCGTGTAGATCATCTTCAATGGGCAGGTTGATCGGAGTGTTGTAGGCTAAGATGACCTCTAACCCTGCCAAAGGACGGTGAACCTTGAGGAGAATATGCTCGATCGTTTCAAGAATGATGGTCTGCTCGTTGGGTAAATAGGCAGGAATCAACAACGAACATCGAGGTACTGAGCGTTTGGGAATAGGATGTCTGGCACCTGCAATCCCTAAAGAAGATTTAATGGAGTAGGACAGTTGGTTGAACATCCCGGATTTCAGCTTGGACTCATGCCGATCGGTTGCAAATCGCCTAAACACAGCACTGGAGGACTCTAACAGGAGCATAAAAGCACCCAGGAGGTAGACGAGGGCAAGGGTAAGATGCAAGCCAATTAGCTTCCATTCACTCAAACGGAAACAGTAGAAAAAAATAGTTGGGCAACCAATCAGGATGATATGCGTGAAAACTGCTTTGTAGATTTCGGCTGACCACTTCTTTACCATTGTCTTCTTGAATCTGACTGACCACTTCCTCACATAGCCCTCCAACTTGAAGATGAATCTGATGGTTACGTTAACCTAGGCATGGTCAGTTCGTGAAGAGGACAGACAGCCGTGTAATCTGGATAGGATCGGTCAACTTGGCTATGAGTAGGATATCTCAAGTCATACACCCTGTGTTCATCAGTTGATTCAGTTCAATCGCATTAAGTCTATTCATTGAGTGTGTTAAATGGTGACTGTTAGGTTTTCCTTTTGTTCTCCATCAGTTGTGACGTTTGTATAATGTTTCATTGTCTACGCCACCCCCTAAATATGGAAATCAGACTAATAGAGCCTAGTGCCTTGTCAAGCAAGATTTGATGGGTAATGGGGGGGTGGGGGTGTTGCCCCCACGCAGGGGTGAAACCCCTGCACCCCGCCATACAAAAATGGCAGACTACTAGAACCAGTCCTGACAATCCTTCATAAGCAACGATCGCCTTCATAGACGTTGGGTTTGAGATGTCATAGCAGATGTCTATACTTTAGTTTTCTAATTTTTTTATCAAAACATAAGGCGGAGAGTGCTCAACAAATATTCTCTCATGGCTAAAATAAAGTTTTTGTAACTTGATTAGTAGTGTTTTGCTGACTGAGCAATTCCGCAAGTGATCTAAAGTCGGCAGAAGGATTGAATGCCCTGACACTCAGGATCGTCAACTTGATTAAAACAACCTTAAAGCGGGTGAAGGGAATCGAACCCTCGCTATCAGCTTGGGAAGCTGAAGTTCTACCATTGAACTACACCCGCGAACGCCTTACAAGAATAGCGCATCTAAACTGAAATGGCGAAATGTTACGGTTCTTGACTACTATCAATTTAGCGTAGTGACTAAAACAAGAGGATCTATTGCTTTAGCTCACAATTAAAGTTATCTAGGTGAGATAGGGTATCTTATAGTTCTAATTTCAATCTGGGCATTCTTGATTTAAGGAGAGACTGGTGCATCATTAAGCCAGCCCACTCTGCCTCCTATGGCAGGAGTCTGAAGTCCCCAGATGGTCTGCAATTCCCTTAACCTGAGTGAGGACCCAGAATGTATAACGCTACCGAACTTCTGATTGACGACTTCGTGCAACAACTGAAGGAGGGATATCGCCGTACTTATGGTGGTTGGAAGCACGATTATGAGGACATTATTGGCTGGGTTGGGGCAATGGCTCTAGAGAATATCGCCAACAGCGATGCTCTATACCACAACGTAGAGCATACTATTTTGGTGACGCTAGTAGGTCAGGAGATTTTACGAGGGAAGCACATCCGAGAAGGGGGTGTGTCCTGTGAAGACTGGCTACACTTTATCATTTCGCTCGTATGTCATGACATTGGTTATGTCAAAGGCGTCTGTCGTCACGATCGCGAAGGTTGGTATGACACGGGTAGCGGTGAGATGGTTTATCTGCCACCCGGAGCCTCAGATGCTAGCCTGACCCCCTATCATGTCGATCGCGCCAAACTGTTCATTGAGGAGCGATTTGGTGGACATAGTTTGATTGACGCCCAGCGCATTAAGCACAACATTGAGCTAACCCGCTTTCCCGTCCCAAAAGCTGAAGATCACCAGGATACTGTCTACTATCCTGGACTGATTCGCGCCTCCGACCTGATCGGGCAACTGAGTGATCCCCGATATTTGAAGAAAATCGGCGCACTCTACTACGAATTTGAAGAAACTGGCGTCAACAAGGCGCTTGGCTACCGCCACCCCGGTGATCTCCGTAAAACTATCCCAAGTTCTACTGGAACGGTGTCTATCCTTACGTCAAAGACGGGCTACGCTACCTGGAGTTGACGCAGCAAGGCAAACAAATTATTGCTAACCTTTACTCCAATGTCTTCGTCGTTGAACATGAACCTCTGATGCCAGAAACCTGCCCAGAGGATGCTCCGGTGATAGAGTTACAGGAGGCTAGAGGGTGACGGAATGGTTTTGAGTTTTGAGTTTTGAGTCTTCTTCATCAACTCTTGAAAAAGTCACGGTTTTTTCTCTAGACAATCAGGGTAGGATTGCGGATTGGAGGCATCCATGCTCAATTAGTTGGCAGGGGCTGTCGCTGATCGCGCTGACGATCGCCACCAATCCTAGTGTGAGGAGTACGCTGTCCGTGACTCGGTTTCAATCCTATCTCTCATCGTGGGTGCGGCATTCACACCGCAGCGTTGCAGTCTACTTTAGAGCCGCTCTGATCGGAACCCTCACAGGAACGTTAATCAGTTCCCCGATATTGGTTTTTCGGGGTTGGGCGCAGTCTAGCACTGTCACCCCTGCGCCAATCCAGTCGCAGCAAGATAGGGTGCTAGGTGTGGTGCAGAGTGAGGACAATGCGGATCAGTGGCAAGGGATCATCGATCGCCTGGAGGCAGGCGACATTTCGTATCAAGTGATTGAGTGGCAGCAAGTCCAGCGAGAGACAGAGTTTAGGCATATCACGGTTTTGCTCTTGCCGAACGTTGAAACGATTACCTCAGACCAATTTCTGGCACTACAAGATTGGGTGAATCGAGGCGGACGGTTGATTGTCACTGGGCAAATCGGCAATCATTCGAGTGCGGGGGTACAACGGGCATTGCGATCGCTCGTGGGTGCCTACTGGGTCGATGCGTTACCTGAGCCTGCAACCCTTGATCCGATGATTCTCAACAGCCATCGCTGGTTGCGGGAAGGAGACGCATCAGAGCAAATTGTTGGCGGTGTCTTGGTTCCCAATGGGCTATCTAGCCAATCAGTCGCGACTTGGGATCACTCGGATACTGATGACGCGACTAGGGCAGATCGGGTGGCGATCGTCCTTACCCAACAAGCCATCTACCTGGGATGGAACTGGGGTAGTTCCGATTCTGGCTCGATCGAATTTGATAGCAGTTGGCTCAGCGCCGCCCTCACTCGTTTCCAGAATAGCCCCTCCATATCACCTCCTGACTCACCCGTCGCTACCTCTCCACCTCTCACCCCCTTACCCCCTCCCTCAAGGGAGGGGGACGAGAAAGCGGTTACCCCTCCTCCAGCAGCAGCAGCACTGCCGTCACCTCCAACCGCTCCATCGCGCCGAAGCGGTGATCGACTTGCGTAATCGTGGCATCGGCGACCAGCTGGCCGGGGATGGTGAATTCGTGATCGGGCAGGCGCTCGATCAGCTCCTCTCCGCCGACAACTGCGTCGGCACCGCAGAACTCCAGCACGACCTCGTGCCGGGTGCCGGCGAAGGTGATTGATGCCCAGGGCTTTTCCTCATGCGTGATCAGCGTCCCCGCGCCGCCGGTCAGCGTCATTAGCGCCGTGCGCACGCGGTCAGCGGTGGTGCGGCGGGCGCGAAACGCGGAGGCTACGGCAGGGGAGAGGGCCGATTTGACCTCGATCGTATC
>JAAUSF010000041.1 GCA_012033255.1 Cyanobacteria bacterium RU_5_0 | reverse complement strand
GAGCAAGTCGCTCGTGCAGGTTGTCCGTTGCTGATCCTGGCGGAGACATTGAGAAAGAAGCTCTGGCTACGTTGGTTGTCAACCGTTTGCGCGGTGTGCTGAATGTGGCAGCTGTGAAGGCTCCTGGTTTGGTGATCGTCGGAAAGCTATGCTGGAGGACATTGCCGTTCTCACAGGGGGTCAAGTGATCACGGAAGATGCGGGTCTGAAGCTAGACAGTGTGAAGTTGGATATGCTTGGTCGGGCACGTCGGATCACGATCACCAAAGACAACACCACGATCGTTGCAGAAGGCAATGAAGTGGCGGTGAAGGCGCGTTGTGAGCAAATCCGTCGTCAAATGGAAGAAACTGAATCTTCCTATGACACGGAAAAATTGCAAGAGCGTCTAGCGAAACTTTCTGGCGGTGTCGCTGTTGTGAAAGTGGGTGCGGCAACTGAAACTGAAATGAAGGATCGCAAGCTGCGTCTGGAAGATGCGATCAACGCAACGAAAGCGGCAGTTGAAGAAGGAATCGTTCCGGGCGGTGGTACAACGCTGGCTCATCTGTCTCCAAGCCTGGAAGAGTGGGCAAAGGGCAACCTAAGTGGTGAAGCATTGATCGGTGCCATGATTGTGGCTCGCGCCCTTGCGGCTCCCCTGAAGCGGATTGCTGAAAACGCAGGTCAAAATGGTGCTGTGATCGCTGAGCGAGTCAAAGAGAAAGAGTTTAATGTGGGTTACGATGCTGCTAAGGACGAATTTGTGGATATGTTCGATGCGGGAATTGTTGACCCTGCAAAAGTCACTCGTTCTGCCTTGCAAAACGCTGCATCGATTGCCGGAATGGTTCTCACTACCGAGTGCATCGTCGTTGACAAGCCCGAACCGAAGGATGGTGCTCCGGCGGGGGGTGGTGCTGGCATGGGCGGCGACTTCGATTATTAAGGAATGGAGACTAAATAAGTTCCAGTAAACCACGAAGACACAAAGACACGAAGATTGATCATGGCTTTGTGTCTCTATGGTTTCTATCGATAGCGATCGCCTCCGAGAGACGATCGCTTTTTCGTGTCGTTGCGACTGCGCTTAAAGCGCAATAACCTCTGACTCAACGTTCATGTTGCTCAACATGCGCTGAATCTCATTGCAGTAGATTGAATTCATGACAATAATTTGATCGGGCTTGTAATCTTTAAGAAACTCTGGCGACATAATTTGTTTACCAATGCCAGGAACAAATTTTCCGTGTCGGTGAGGATTGATATCTACTACATATTGAATTTGATCTTTCATGCCAAGCGTGGTCAAAAAAGCAACGCATTTGGAGCCTGATCCCCAAATTACCACGCGCTTGCCTTCCTGCTGCATTCGCTGCAAGTGCTGCTTCCAGTGATTGAGTTTTGCCTCAATATGAGTTGCGAAGTGTTGAACATAGTGAATGGTTTGCTCCAATTCTTCTTCCAGAGGCAGAACTTTTGTAGACGGTGTTGCTACAGGCAGAGCTTCAATCAAGAGATACTGCTGATCATAAGCAAGATATAGATCTGTCACCTCAAAGCCACAGTTCCGGAACAGGCGCGCCAGCGATCCAGGTGTGAAATAAGAACAGTGTTCGTAGTAGATATCTTCAAACGCGAGATCACGCAAAACTCGGACTGTATCTGGAATTTCAAAGAAGATCGCTGTGTTGAGGCGATCGCCAATCGAACGACGTACTGTTCGCAGAAACTTAGCTGTGGGTTGAATATGTTCCAATGTATGGCGACAGCAAACGAAATCGCCAACATGTTCAGCGTGTTGCTCAGAGTAATAGTCTTGAATGAACGTTACCCGATCTGCTGCTGCACTCTTGACTCGTCCGGGTAATGCACTAGGATCAATCCCGATACCCCGATTGTTCCCCAACTCGCATAGCAACAGCAAAAAATCTCCTTTACTGCAACCAATTTCAACAATGTCTTTGTTGTGCAGATCATATTTTTCAATCAAGTGATTGGCTAGATCGATCGCAAATTGATTGAAGGTGGGAGAGAAGCTCTGCTGATCCTCGTAATTTGGGGCATAGGCTGACCACTTGGGATCAAATATTAAATTGGTGACGAAACCACAGCGATCGCAGAATCCTAAAATGATATCGCCACGCGGAAAGTCTAACGCGGCTTGTTCTGTACTCAGCATCAAGCAACTGTGGACTGGAACTTGATGCACTTCATAGAAGATCGCGAGTCCTTTGTGTCCGCAATTTGGGCAGGTGTGATTAGCGGCTGAAACCGAGCCAGCTTCCTGGTTCATTTCTAGCAATGACGGATTGTGTGCCATAGTTTATTTCCAATGAAGTCACAACAGTGTGAATACTCTCTTAAATTGCCGGGGGTAGGGGCATCCCCTTGTGGATGCCCGACCCAAGAGATAATCAGATTGTGGATGCCCGACCCAAGAGATAATCAGATTGCGGATGCCCGACCCAAGAGGTAATCAGACAACCCTAGGAGAAGGAATCGGAACAATAAACTGACCGCCACGCTGCCGATATTCGTGTTGCTGCTGCATGATTTCTTCAGCAAAATTCCAAGCCAGAATGAGGACGTAATCTGGCATATCTTCCAGCACCGTTGTCGTTGGCAAAATGGGCAGATGGTTTCCGCCCATATAGCGACCGTGCTTATGCGGATTGAGGTCAACCACATAATCAATTAGCTGTTTGTCAATGCCAACATATGCCAATAGGGTGGTTGCTTTGGCGGCGGCACCATAGGCGACGATCCGCTTGCCCTGTTGCTTTAGGCTCCAGAGGATATCTAGCAACGATCGCTTGATCGCAGCCACGCGATCGGCAAAATGGCAGTAATACTCAATCTGATTCACTCCTCGCTCCACCTCCTTCTGGAGCAACGATCGCACGGATTCACCCACTGCCTCATGCGGCTCCACAAACAAGCGCAACGAACCGCCGTGAATTAGGGTTCGTTCGACCTGGTTGAGATATAGATCGTGTCGTCGAAACAGGCGATCGAGTGCTGTCACCGAGAAGTAGCAGAGATGCTGGTGGTAAATGGTATCAAATTCACAATGGTCTACCAAATCCACAATATAAGGGGCTTCAATGACAGCAACCCCAGTCTCTTTAAGCAAGATCCGAATCCCAGCAACAAATCCATTCAGATCAGGGACATGGGCTAGAACGTTATTTGCCAGAAACACATCCGCCGCTTTACCCTCAGTACGTAACTGCTGTGCCAGTTCTTTGCTGAAGAAAGTACATAGCGTTGGAATCCCGCCAGCTTGGGCAACGGTTGCCGGTCCTTCCGCCGGATCAATTCCCAAAACCGGAATACCCTGATCAACGAAGGTCTTCAGCATATATCCATCATTACTGGCAGCTTCAATGACTAAGCGGTCATGATTAAGTTGCCGGGATTGGATCAGCGCCTTAGCACTGTTGCTAAAGTGTTTCAACAGCACCTTGGATACTGAAGAGTAATAGGGGTAATCTCGGCAGAAGAGAATCTCCGGTGGCACAACCTCCGTGATTTGCACCAGTCCACACTTAGGGCAAAACGCCAGATCGAGCGGCGCAAAAATTTCAGGCTGATCCAGTTGCTCCTGAGTCAGCAAGGCATCCGCCAAAGGGGTTTGCCCAAAGGATAAAATTAGCTCCAGTTCGGGATTGCCACAGGAGTGACAAGCAATTTTGGGGTCATCCATTGTAGGTTGAAGTTGAAAAATACTGAACACAGACAGATTCAGTGGACAGCAGCAGTCACTAGCGGGTGCTGCCAACGCAGGTTCGCATCAAGCCGTCTACTATCGAGAAGCTTTTGGATGTGGGCGACACGTTTAAACCTCGGACCTTCAAAGTCCTCCAAGAGCAACCCCACCTTTTGATAGGCAGCATAGAGTTCTTCAGCACCACGATGGGCATTCCACCGTGGCTGAAATTCCGGCAGGGTTTGCATGATCTTGCTGCAATCAACGCGATAACAACGTTTGTCTGGCCCCGCATCCTTGGCATATTCAATTTGACAACCTGGAACAACTGATTCAACAATCTCTGCAAGTTCCCGAATGCGATAGTTATCTTCATTCCGTCCAACATTAAACGCTTGATTGTGAATCAGTTCACGGGGAGCGCGTAGCACCGCAATGAAGGCGCGAGAGATGTCTGCAATATGGACGATCGGTCGCCAAGGAGTCCCGTCACTCTTGATGAAGACTTGCCCCGTGGTAAATGCCCAAGCCACTAGGTTATTCAGAACCAGGTCAAAGCGAATCCGGGGAGACACACCAAAAGCCGTCGCGTTACGCAGAAACGTCGGGCTGAAATTGTCAGCCGCTAGCTTAGAAACGTCTTCTTCTGTTCGCACCTTAGAGATGCCATAGGGAGTAACCGGGTTGAACGCTGACTCTTCAGTTAACCAATCCTCACCTCCTGCACCATAGTTGCTACAGGAGGAAGAGAAAATATAGCGAGTCACACCAGCCGCTTTGGCGAATTCAGCTAGACGCACAGAGGCAAGATGGTTAATCTCGTAGGTCAAAGTGGGGCTGAGATCGCCAAGCGGATCATTAGAAAGTCCTGCCAAGTGCATGACTGCATCAAAACCGTCGAGGTCAGCAAGTTCGACATCGCGGATGTCCTTTTTCAATTCAGGAATCGGCTGAATGCCCTCGCCAAAGGTGCTTTCCTCATACAAATCGCTATCTAAACCAACAACATCATGCCCCTGCTCCAGCAGCATGGGCACTAGTACGGTGCCGATGTACCCTTTGTGCCCCGTTACCAAGACTCGCATCTTGCTCCTCCCAAATTTTCCAAGGTGCCTTGTCACTCTGCCATAAACTTTCAAGTAAACGCTTGTCGCGTAGGGTATCCATGCACTGCCAGAAGGATGTGTGCCGATAAGCCATCAGTTGACCATCCTGGGCAAGTCGCTCCAACGGTTCTTTCTCCCACTGGGTGTCATCGCCTGCGACATAATCGAACACTTTTGGCTCTAGAACAAAGAATGCACCGTTAATCCAACCTTCACGAGTTTGAGGCTTCTCAGAAAATTCGACAATCTGATTGCCATCCAGTTCCAGATGTCCGAAGCGGGCGGGAGGACGAACTGCCGTCAGGGTTGCCAGCTTGCCGTGAGAACGATGAAATGCCAGCAGATCATATAAATTGACATCGGAAACGCCGTCTCCCCAAGTCAGCATGAAGGTCTGCTTATCTACGTAGGGAGCGAGTCGCTTGATACGTCCGCCCGTGTTGGTGGCTACGCCCGTGTCGATCAAATCAACTGTCCAGTCGAGATGATAGCCATCGTGTGTCCTCACGTTGCCATTTCTTAGGCTTACCGTGAGGTTGCTGTTGAGCGAACAATAATCTACCATATATCTTTTTATCACTTCCCCCTTGTACCCCAAGGCGATCACAAAATCCTTGAAGCCATAGTGGGAATAGTTCATCATGATGTGCCAGAGGATGGGGCGTCCTCCGATCTCTACCATTGGCTTAGGCTTAACCTCTGTTTCTTCGGCAAGCCGTGAACCAACACCCCCAGCCAAAATTGCAACTTTCATAGCAAAGCTCCATCGTTCAATTGCGATTCAGACTCCTCAATGGAGTTGAGTATTAGAGATGGCAAATACAGCGGTTTTCAGATGAGTGAGCCACAGTTGTGTGTGGGTGGGTAGATGAGTGGATGAGTGGATGGGTATGCGTGTGGCTTATGCAAGTGAAACTGGCTGTAGGTGAACGAAACCTGCTGCGTCTTCACATAACGCAAAATCTCTCAGCTAGAACTATTCCGTTCTTGCTGCTACGTCAATTCAACGGTGTAAGCAGAGTCCGTTGAGCTAACGATATAATTGCAGCTGCGATCGATTCAGTGAGCAGTATCTACAAAACTGAGTCTGGGTAGACCTGTTACGAGGTAAGAGTAAAGTCCTAAAAGATTCAGTCGCAGCAATCATGCCAGACAATTTCTTCTTCTGTCTGATAACTACAACCTGAACAGCGTAAAAACAAGTGAAGACGCTGTGAAATAGTGAAAAATAATCCTTACGTTGCTAATTCTTACATTACTAGAAATTCACAAGATCAACCGCCTATGTTTGAAAATTTTTTATATAATCTTCATTAAACAATCTTTTTTATAAAGATACAGTAAACTTTTCTCAACTCATTCACGGCAACTTCACGGTATCTGACAGGAAGAGTCATTAAGCATCTATTTATCTCTCAATAAAGTCGTCATAACATCTAAAAAAGTCTTATAGCAATCCCAAATCAATTGTGAGAAAACCCAAAGGGGGTTTGGGGACGAAGTCCCAAGGAGGGGGCACTGCCCCTCCACCCCCTTCTTGCAAATGATTTAGGGCTGCTATATGTAGACAGAATCACTTGAATAATTTGCTACAGAGGTAAAGGCAAAGCTAAAGGGAAATATTAGTGTTTAATTGAAAGAATGCTTCATGTTCACGCTTTTCTCAAGCTCTCGTGAAGAAAAAAAGTATTGATATTATAAGAATTTAAAACTAGCGACTTTGCACATGAGAATGATGTATTATTGCTTTGTAAAAATTTTCTAAAAATTATTTTTCATATTGAGAGAAGCCTGTGAAACTGAGATAGAGCTTAATAAGTTACGACCGTCCAGATGTATCTAGTTAGGGTGCTTGACGCACTCTGAAGTCAATCTAGACTTGCAGAATTTCCTAGTAGCAGAGGTAGGGAATTCGAGAGTTTAGTAAAGAGTATGGCTGTATTACTAGCGAAGGAAAGCGTGGTCATCACAGGTGATCTGTGAAACGATCGCTTTGTTTTTCTGTCATCTATTTGACAACTTTGTAAAAAAGTTGACCAGGTATGGCGCTAAAAAAGGTTTAGGAATTTTCTGGAATTTTTGCGATTTCAAGTGTCATTATCAATAGATTTCATTGCACTTAGGTTCGGCTAACGTCTAGAAAAAGCAGCCGACCTAGACGGGTAGACTACAAGAAATCAACACTTGCAAACCGTTTAGTTTTAGCAAAAGCACTGTCCAATGATTTTTGTCTAGCCAATTAGGTGATCTATCATGCTAAAAGAATCAGGTTCCAGTTTAAGCCATAGCTCAAACGTAACATCAGCAGACAGCCCTCGTATTGTTTTAGGCATTTATGTGTATAACGGAGAAAACTATCTCCGTGAAGCGATTGAATCTGTCCTGGCACAAACCTTCACGGATTTTCGCTTAATTATCAGTGATAACGCTTCAACCGATTCAACTCCTGATATTTGTCGCGAATATGCGGCACGAGACAATCGTATTGTTTATTATCGGCAACCCAAAAATATTGGAGGAGCCGGGAACTGGAACTTTGTGTTCCAGTTAGGAAATGCTCCCTACTTCAAATGGCTTGCCCACGATGATATCATCGCGCCGGATTATCTCCGTCAATGCATGGAAGTGTTCGATCGAAACCCTTCTCTGGCTATTGTTCACTCTCGCTCACTTGTAATTGACGACAAGGGAGATGCCTTTGGAAACTACGATCATGAAGTTCGATTGAATGCTCCATGTGCCAGCGATCGCTTTCGGCGAATTCTTTGGGCAGGCTATTTCAATGAGGTTTTTGGGGTAATGAGATCTGACCTTGTTGCCAAAACTCGCTTGCAGGGGAGTTTTAGTGGGGCTGATCGGAACTTCATGGCTGAGGTACTTTTGCTGGGCGACGTTGGATACGTTGAAGATTACCTGTTCTACCGACGGGATCATCCTGGTTGTTTCTGCCGTGCCCAGAATGATCAAGTTTCCCGCTTGCTCTGGTTTGATCCAACCGTTAAGCGAACAAGTTTAGCGGCAAAGGTACCTGGATTCATCAAGTGGAAAGCATACTTTGAAGCAATCTTCAGGAGTCCAATCCCATTGAGTGAGCGTCTTGCCTGTGTTCAAGCATTGATGGAGTGGGGATTCCGCCGGGGAATTGAGAGCCTGACGGGGACTCATGAACAGTTCCGACAAAAAGTGGTCGATGAATATGCTCTGCTTGATGGAGAAGTTGGTGTTTTGCAGACTCTTGAACGTCAGGACTACGCATTAAGACGAAATCTCTGATAGCCTTTCCTGTCGTAATCGCATATTCACCAGAATCATTTCTTGATGACGGAGTGTAGTAATTGCGACTTCCCAGGGAAACATAAACGATTGAAACGATTCGGGGGTGATGCGATCGTTATCTAAATCGATGACAACCTTACGAAGAATCTCAAATAATTGCAGTCGCACTTGTTCTAGTTCTCGCAAATCTTCCACAATTTGCATCCGATCGATCAACGCCATGATCTCTAAGTTATAGGTATCAGCGCGGTTTTTCTGGCGTCCGGCTAACCACAGTCGAAACTGCCAGAGTCCAGATACTGCTAAGACTGACACCGAGAGTAGTAGACCGATCGGCTCAGCATATTCAATCAAAAAACCAGGTTGATCATGTTCGTAATAGGCCTTTGCGCCTGAATGGAGCGGCAGTCCCAGATTTTCCATTGAATCGGGCAGACGTATCATCGCGGCTCTGGGATAGATCGAAACGATCTCATTGCGGAATTCAAACAACGTTTGGGTGATATCTTGCACCACAGCCGGATTCACGTCAGTGTGGCTGACCAATACGGCTCGGACACCGACGACTGGTAGATCTTCTGTCGGAGTTGGTACGGCCCCATCATAAGTGCCTTTGGGGATATGAGTTGCTTCCAGATAAGGCAGAGACAGCCGCAACGCATCGACTTGATCAATCGCAATCAACTGCGATCGACTCGATTGTAGCAATTCACCCATTGAAGGATTGCCCAATGCTATCACCCGAAACAGCGCATCCACTCGACCTTGACGGAGGGCTGCATAGGCTTCATTGGGCGGTAACACCACTGGCGTGAAAGTAGATTCGCTCAATCGATAATGCTGCCCCATCGCCCAAAACAGTGCATACGAACCGCTCCCTTTCGGCATCAGAGCCACTCGCTTACCGCGCAAATCATTCACCGATCGAATCCCAGAATCCGATCGTGCCAGCAAATGAAACACCTCCGGAAACAGGTATGCAACGGCTCTCGCAGAAGGTTTTGTCGGCGTGTCACTTTGAACGATCGCCAACTGAGCTTTTCCTTGCTCTAGAAGCTCTAGATTTTGCGGCGATCCCTCTGTCGCCAACACCGTAATTTGAATATTAGGATGATGGCGATCGACCACCACCGCTAACGCCTCTGCAAACGCATAATACTCTCCATCTTTACCCCCAGTTGCAATCACCAACTGATAAACCCGATTTTGCTCCTGTATCCACTGTGCCGCAAACGCGATCGCCGCCAGCACACTCAACACGACTACCGGAAGCCCAAACCGACGACGAATCATCCCCCCTCCTGCATCCCGCATCCCTTATCCCTCCTCTACCCCTGATTATCAATCATCCTTTCGAGATAGGCGTAGTCCTTTAATCCACTTGACAATCATGAGATAATCTCAGCACAAGACTGAGCTAGTCTTTCAGGGTCGTTGTTTCATTCAAGTCTTATCATGACCTCAGAGCCTCCAACTGATCCTCATTCATCCCGTAGACGAGATCTGGGATTTGATGAAGCGATCGCCGTGTTTGTTGCCCTAGCCGCGATCGGCATTATTCTCTTCTGGGGACTTACCCGCCGCGAACAGGATTCTGTCTTGATCGGTTCACCCTTTCTGACGCCTGGAGAATTGGCACCCGGAAACGGCTTATCCGTAGAGCCTGAATCCACACCCGAAGAGGCACCTCTGATTCCGTTGCCTGTGCCTGAGACGAGTCGATCAGCCCCTCCCCAAGGGACAACGCTGGTACCAGGCGGGCAATTCAGGGACGGCGATTGATTGAAGAACCAGTAGATATCCCATCAGTCCGAGAGACACCCAGAACGATGCCCTATGTGGCTCCATCGGCTGTCACCCCCTCTCCGACGACTGATCCATCGGTTGCTACGCCACCTACCCCGATCATGGTTGCACCTCCAGTTTCGCAGGCGACTGGTGAGTTCCCGGATGTTCCGGCAGAATATTGGGCATATCCGTTCATCACTAATTTGAGCCAGCGCGGAATTATTTCAGGGTTTGAGGATGGTACCTTCCGTCCTGAGCAACCCGTGACTCGTGCTGAGTATGCGGCATTGCTAGAGAGAGTTTTGCCCCCAGAACAAGCCCAACAATCGATCGCTTTCACGGACATTCCATCGAACTATTGGGCGGCTCCCGCGATCGACGAAGCCGTTAAAACTGGATTCCTCAAAGGCTATCCGGAGGGTAATTTCGCTCCAGATCAACCCATTTCAAAAGTGCAAGTTTTAGCATCGCTGGTGAATGGCGTTCGCCTACCCGAATCTGCAAATGCCTCCCAAACTGCACAGACCTTTCAGGATAGCAATCAGATTCCACAGTGGGCGATTCCTGCTGTCGGGACAGCAACCGAATCGAATATAGTGGTCAACTATCCTGATCGCGCTATGTTGAACCCGAATCAACCCATCACTCGTGCTGAAATTGCAGCGTTAGTCTATCAAGCCCTTGTGGCATCCGATCAGGTTGAACCGATTCAATCGGAATACATCGTGCGTCCCTAAGAAGATAATTCCACGATCGCAATCTCATCTTCAGTGAGTTCATACATTTCATACACGAGACGATCAATTTGATGCTCAATGGCTTTCATCTGTCGTTCAACTCCTGTTGTTCTAGGTTGTTTGTGGAGCAATAACAATCGTTCAACGAGAAGAACGAAACGATCGTGCTTTGCTTGCTCGTTGCCATCCGATAACTGAACTGTCGCGATCGGTAATTGGGCAATGTGACCTCGTTTAACTTGGGCAAGTGCTTCTCCGCGTTCTGGATTGAGGATAGTTTGGTAAAACCAGTTCAGGAGGCGAGAGTTAATTAGAGCAAGCGCATATTTTAGGCTGATCGATCGTTCACCGTGATCGCGTGGCACGATCGTATACAAGTTATCGCGCACGATAAATTGCTGATCATCTAGAGTTGCGATCAACGAATCTCCGGTTTGTCGGATTACAATCTTTTCATCTGCATCATACTGGGCTGAATAGCGCGGTTCAGCTAACCAGTTGCCAAAACTAATCCAGTAATTTTGGTTCCACAGGATTTGATATCGCTGAATCAAACTGCCGCGCAATAGCGGACGAAACGTATCATCGCGTTTTGTCGTTGCAACAAATGGCTTAGCCTCAACTATCGATCGCGTTTGGGGTGGTTTTCCTTTGCCGACCTGAAACGGTTTAGCCCCTTGTGTAGTGATGAAAAACTGGTCGAGGCGATCGAATTGTTTCAGTTTATCGGCTAATTCTGTTAGCTCAGGTCGCTCAAAAATATTAATAGGCTGACCATCCAACGTTTGCCAACGGTTTTGAGGAATCAAATACATCTCTTGATGTTGAGCGGTGTGAGCGATGGTGATCTGAATTTGGTGATTGAAAACGGGTTGAGATTTGGCAAGAATAATAATTTCGGTATCAACGATTGCTTTAGAGAAAATAGGGTATCTGTGATGGACGATCGCATCAATCTGAGTTTGATGAATTATATATTTTCTAATAGTTTTTGTGGAAAGATTGAGCCGCCAAGTATTAGGAATAATTATTCCGAGCCAACCATTTGTGTTTAGATTATTGAGAGCTTGCTCAAGAAACAAGAGATAGGTATCATGTTGATAGTTCTGAAGCTGAAAGTGGTGAGCCAGATCACAAGTTTTAGCCTCAAATAATGAAGCGCCATAAGGCGGATTGCCAATTATTCCATCAAATCCATTCGCTTCTGTCGTTTCATAAAAGTTTGACTTCATTAGGGCATTGCCGCACCGAAGATTCTTCTCCAAATTAGGAAAATTTCTTTGAGTTGAATCAAAAAGGCTTGCTTTTGATTCTCTTGCTAGCCCTTGCAGAAGTAATGATAACTTTGTAATTTCGACGGCTTTTTGATCTATATCGATACCAAAAATATGAGCAACTAAAATTCGCTTCTTCTCCTCAAAAGACAGTTGCCAATTGCTATCCTGTCGATCGAGATATCGTTCGTATTTCTCCGGTGCCGCCCTATACTGGCTCAAATACCAATCCAATAAAAACTGATATGCCCTAATTAAAAATGAGCCGCAACCGCAAGCTGGATCAAGAATTCTAATGGTTTCAACTTGTTTTGGCGTTTTCCCGTTTAATAGCCGTCCGATCGTATGCTCTACGATGTCATCTACAATATAAGATGGCGTATAGTACACTCCATTTGCTTTTCTGGCTGCTGGTTGATCTGCTATGGTCATTTGGTCGCCAGTCCACCGCAATTCTTTACTCAACCATTGCTCATAGACCCGCCCCAAAAATTCGATCGGGATGGCTGAAAAATCATAGGCATGATGATAAAGAGTCTGAATAATCTGCTGAAGCGGTTCATTTCCTATAGTCAAATTCAGCAAACTATGACCCAAATTGGGTTGGTCATTCTCGGATTTAGAAAATAGCCCAGAATGATAGCGATCGCCTGCTCTTTGAAAGATCTGACAAAGCTGGTCGTAAACCGAATGTTGCATTGAGCATTCCAGCAATTGCCCATTGGGTTCAATGCCTCGCCCTTCACAGAAACGCAGAAGAATCAGTCGTAGGATTATCATCTGCACAGTCGAGGTCAGCATCGGCGGAGTGAGCGTTGAATTTCGTTGCGCCAGGTCATTTGCCAGCCATGTCTGACTGGTTTCAGTAAATTTCAGTAGGCGATCGCTCCCGTCTCTCTTCTATTTGTTTCAGGCATATTATTCCGGACACGACTGAAAGATTTCGAGCACCTACACCGGGATACCCCCACCCAAAATATCCCTAAATTCCGCGTTGCTAAATTTTTTTCCTTACACCTCTAGGCAAATGCCGATCATCATAGTACAATAGTACTAAATTAACCAGTACATAGATACTGAAAGGGTAGTACATCTCAGGTAGATTCAGGTGTCCCCCAGTTGGGAAGGAGCAGGCATGAGACAGACACAGTCAGAAATTCGGGAAATCGAAGCACAACTCCGATCGATCCGGGCAGACGATAGTACAGCCCGTCGATCCTCCCATAGTGTTCTTGAACCCTCTAATCATTCAGATTACCAACCATCAAGCACCAACCCGATTCCAGTGTTTGGTCAAAATCAATCTCAAAATCAATCTCAAAGCCGATCGCAGAAAGCGGCTCAATGTCGCCCCACGCCGATGTCTCAAGTCCAAAGCAGCCCAACTGCACAACGCTATGTTTCTCCAGAGTTAGCAGATATGGTTGAGCAATTGCGGCAGCAGTCAGCATCCTATTTGCAACAGCTTCAGTCGTCCCGATCGCCTCACTCCTCGCAATCCTACCTGGATCACGCATGGCAAGCCTTAGAGGCGAAAGCTCAGCATATCAACCATCTTTCCGCTGCCCAAGAAGCTGCCCTTTTAGAACTGAAAGCCATTGCAGAGCAAGTAGAACGCGACCGACAGGCAATTGAGTCAAAATCTCCTCGCTCTGGTAAGGTTTCAGCCATTCCACCGATTTGTGAATATCTAGAAGCAATGGTTCCTCAGATTGAGAAGAACCCCGATGGGATGCTGATTCTGACAACGCGATCGATTGATTTATTCAATCCGAAACGAGGTAATGCGAAACGAGAGGCAACCTCAACGGCTCAAACCTTGTGCGATCGGGCCGATCGAGGAACGCCATCTCCGTCTAAAAATCAGCCCGAACAATCGCAACAAAACTTTTGGCATCGGCTTTCTGGTTTTACAGGTATAGTTTCAGAACCCGATCGCCACTCTTCTGTTCAACCTGACCCTCAGCCTCAACCGCCTATGCGAACTCAACTTCATGCCCCGGCTCAACGTTCACCTCAACCTCTACCCCGCAAAGCAATCCGACGATCGCGTTCTCGTTCTCGCGCTAAAGACGCTGGATTCAGTTGGCGGGAAGGCATCACGCTAATGATAGGTGCCATTTTAATTCGTGTCTTGCTGGATCTACTGTTAGCAACCTATCCGATTTTGTGGACACCTGCGATCGCGCTAATGGTGACACCCGCCGCCATTGCTGTCTATCGCACGAGTGTCACACCTCAGTCAGGGTTTGTCTGGGGCTATCGGTTGCTGATGATCATGCTTGGGTTACTACTCGGAGGAAGATTACTATGAGTCCTGTTATTCTTGGCGCAATTTGGTTGGCATTTGTCACAGGGTGTTTTTTGGTGGGATTTCGGACAAAAGGCAAGGTGAAAGATCATGAACCACGCTGAGGTCGGTCAATCTATCCTCCGGTTGCTCCCTGTAGGTGGGTTGATGGCAGTGGTATTTGGACTGATGTTAGATGTGAATCGCGATGCGATCGGTCGAGTGAATGGCAATATCGAAGCCTGCCAAGATGAAGTAAACCCGAATATCGTGCTGTCACGCGAGCAACTGGCAGTGTTTCTCACAGTATCCGAACGAGACTCGAAAGCCAGAGTTCAGGAAATTTTGCAAGTCCCCTATTGCAACCTTGCCACTCTTGAAGTCCGAGCAGGTGTAGCCGCAGAACGAGCCGTTTATCCCCTCGCCTTCGACCCGAAAACCTGGCTGATTGTACTCTATGAAAACGATGAGTATGCTGGATACCAATTCCGCATTTTGGATCGATAGTGTGTTGAATGATGTGTTGAATGATGTGTTGAATTATTGAGTTATCCATCCCAGCCATACTGATTTCCCATCTCCTCAAGCTATTTGGCGGGAAGCACGCTACAATCCACTCTGCGGTTTGCTCATTTCAGTTCGTAAACTTAAACCAGAACTGACGAGTAAGACTGGTGGAGAGGATTTGTGCTTGAGGATGGTTATGGTTCGGTTCGGTTCAGTAGACACTGGTTCGAGAAAGTGGAGATGGGGAATGGCGATCGGTCTATTCATTGCCACAGGGTGCTCCGCGAATCAGCCGCCTCCTGAACCCGTTCGGACGATCGAAATTCAGCAGAGTTGGGAGTTGCAACCTGGGGATGCCGTTGGCAATCACACCGTCGTTGCCGGACTGGGTGATATTTCTATTCAACTCACTGGCGAAACGGTTTATGCTCCGTTTGATGGAATCGTTCAGCCCAACTCAGAATCATGCGTGTTGTTCTCTAGCCCTGAAGTTCCGGCATACTTGTTTCGCCTTTGTGGACTGGACAACCCAAACATCGGCGAAATCGCAGAGGGAAGCGCGATCGGTTCAGGTGACTACTTACATTTTGCCACCTTACGGAAGCAGCCTGATGGCACATGGACGATGGTTGAACCTGCGAGGAACATTTTGGAGCGCATCTTGAGATGAAAAATTATTCTTTGCTGTTACTGAGTCTAACGGCTCTTGCGCTTAGTGCTGCGCCTGGTTACGCGAAAGACGTGACGATCGATTTTGATCTCGATTCATCCAAACCGATCGACTTTCAACCCAACGCGAAGAACGATCTTGCGAAGAGCGATGTTGCGAACAGCGATATCATTCCGGTTGAGCCAAAACAAGAGGCGATCGATTTTCCTGTCAATGATCCCGAATCTCTCTCCTCCAAATCATCTCCTGCGCCAATTCCACTCGGACTCACCGAATCGGAACTATCAGAACTGATCGAATCGGCTGATGGAAACCCGTCGCCATCTCCTGACATTGCTCAGCCGATTGATCCTTCGATCCCTGAAATGACTCAGGAAACTGATGCGCTGGATGCGTTTAATCTGCCTCCAGTCGCACCCGATTGGGAAATGGCTCCGTCGCTTCCACCGATCAAACCGCCCATATTCCCCGCCGATGCAAAACCGATCGGGCTAGATTTCAGTCCGCCGACGATCGATCCAACGGCTCTCTCAACTCCTGCTCAGTTCACTCCCTCGGTTGTTTCATCCGAAGCGCCGCCTCTAGCCTTTCAACCCGATGGCATGAGGGAAACAGAGACGATCGTTCCTCCTCTTGATCCTGGCGTTGAGCCGCCCATTGATTTCTCGATTCATTCCTTCAGTGATCCATCACTGGATAATCTATTTGCAGGAGAGTCTGAATCGTTGGTGGCGAGAGCCGTTGGCAATGCGGAAGGAACACGATCGCCAGACGGAGAGCGTAATCCCGCTTACTATGGTCATGTTGATCCGGGTAATGGAGCCTGGAATCTGGGCAGTTTTTCCTATCAGCATGGTGCGATCTCTCCAGAAGAAGCCGATGCAAAGCAATTGAAACGACTGCGAACTCAAGCTCAAGCAATGCTGGACAAAGCAGAAGTCAAGGGCATTCAGCTAACGCTAGAAGAACAACTAAACGGCATTGATCTGGCAAATCAAGCGCCCAGAGCCGTCATGGAACGAGAAGGCTATGTGGATTGGTTGGCAAAGGCACATGAGCAAGGGATGCAAGGGGATGAAGCGATTTTGTGGGCACGAGTGCGATCGTTTATCGATCCATATACCCGGAGTTGGAATGCTCCTGGTTTAGGCAATAGCGAAGATCGAATTATTCGCGATCAGCAGCGACGAATGCTAGCAATCTCACAGGCGATCGTGAATTTCCTGCAACGCGCCACAACTCCCCCGACTCGCGATCGATCCCACGATCAAGCTATGCAGCGATCCATCACCGACAATCAGGGAATCAATCGATTATTTGCCCAACCCTCCAGCGACCTATTTGAACCTGTTGCTGAGCTAGATGCGCCAGACCAGGAGGCGATCGTTCTCCAACAGCTTTTTGAACTAGACCTATCTGCCGCTTAGCTCTCATCAGCCAGGGCAACCACGCCAGGATTGTTCACGATGTGGAGAATGGAGCCTCGGTTCAAATCACCCGTCGAGGCAGACAGGTGGCAATTTTGCTGTCGGTAGAAGAGGACAATCGATTGACTGTTAAGCGCCAGGGATTCAGCCGAAGCATTAGAGCAATTTCGCCAGGAACTAGGGATGGAGCGGGTTGAGATTGAATCAGAGATCTTTGCCGGCGTGCGCGATCGCGCTCCAGGTCGAGAGGTGGCTTTGTAAGAAACGCGAGTCAGCCCATTAGCGCCCTATGATCTTACAGGCAACTTGGCAACACGATTACATCGTCAGTAATGGCGTTCGTCTTCACTATGTTACTCAAGGCGAAGGAACATTAATGCTAATGCTGCATGGATTTCCAGAATTCTGGTATTCCTGGCGGCATCAAATTCCTGAATTTGCTAAAGACCATAAAGTCGTTGCACTCGATTTACGCGGCTACAATGACAGCGACAAGCCCACTAATCTAGCCGCTTACCGCATGAGCGAACTGATTAAAGATGTGGAGGGCATAATTCGCGGATTAGGATACGATCGCTTCATTTTAGTGGGTCATGATTGGGGCGGCGCGATCGCCTGGAGCTTTGCCTACACCTATCCAGAAATGGTCGATCGTTTAATTGTTCTCAATCTGCCCCATCCTGCCAAATTCGCTACCGGACTTCGCACGCCGCAGCAATTACTCCGCAGTTGGTATATGTTCTTCTTCCAACTTCCCGTCATTCCAGAACTAGTATTGCAAGCGGGAGATTATCAGTTAATTGCAGACGGATTTATGAGGATGGCGATCGATAAAACGGCGTTTACCCCCGAAGACTTAGAAGCCTACAAAGATGCAGCCGCAAAACGAGGGGCATTAACGGCGATGCTGAATTACTATCGCAATATTTTTCAAAGTGGATTTGTGGAGCGAGAATGGGGTAAGCTCAACGTCCTAACGCTAATGATTTGGGGCGAAAATGATACTGCTTTGGGAATTGAACTCACTTACGGTACTGCTCAATACGTAAATGATTTTACGATTCACTATATTCCCAACTGTAGCCACTGGGTACAACAAGAACAGCCTCAACTCGTGAACCAGTATATGCGAGAGTTTTTAGAGATGAGTCGATCGTAGTTTTACTTTCTAACTAGCCTGGAAATAGCCGCGATCAGTGCTTCAGGTTCGACAGGCTTAGACATATGCAATTGAAAGCCAGATGAGAGGGCTTTACGTTGATTAAATTCTCCCGCGTAAGCGGTGAGCGCGATCGCTGGGATTTTGCCACCCCGATCCGCAGGCAATTTACGAATTTGGCACATCAACCCATACCCATCAACTTTAGGCATCCCAATATCGCTGAGTAGAATATCAAATTGAAACTTCGCTAAGGCTTGCAATGCCTCCGCCGCCGAAGCAACAACGATCGGCTCTGCTCCAAACTGCTCCAATACAAAAGCAGCAAAATCTCGGATATCAGATTCATCATCCACTACTAGAACGCGAATTCCTTTTAAGGGAAGCGAACTGAAAGTAGAGGACTGGGGTTCCCATTCGCCCTTCATTCTTACCCCTTCATCTTTCAACAGAGGCAGCCATACTGTAAAGGTTGAGCCTCTGCCTTCGCCTAAACTTTCAGCTTGGACAAGTCCCCCATGCAGTTCTACTAGATGACGCACGATCGCCAATCCCATGCCCAATCCGCCAAATCTGCGCGTGATGGTGCTGTCTGCTTGACGAAACGAATCAAACACATAGGGCAAAAAGTCTGAATGAATCCCCTTCCCTGTATCACTTACCTGAATTCGAGCATAATGATCGGGTTTTCCTTTTTCTTGCGTTCCATTCGTTTCCTCTGCATCTGACGAATGTCCAGAAACTAACGATAGCTTTATAGCAACTTGTCCTCCGGGTTGAGTGAATTTAACAGCGTTTGATACTAAATTCCACATGATTTGTTGAATTCGTGTAGCATCACCTGCAACTTGAAATTTTGAGGATTGAGTGGTTAGTTTTGAGCTATCCGTATTGACTAATTCTAGAGAATTTGTGGTTCTGTCTGCATTCTTTAAGTCTGAATCTTCGATCGCAAAGCAGAGATCAATCGATTTAGCGTCAGCCGCTAGTCGGGCACTTTCCATTGAAGTTTCAATCATTTTCACTAAATCAACAGAACTAATATTCAGATTGAGTTGACCTTGCAAAATCCGCGAGACATCCAGTAAGTCTTCAATCAGTTGCGCTTGAAGTCTCGCGTTGCGTTCGATCGTTTGTAGTGCCCGTTTGGCAGTTAGCTCATCAAATTTCCGCAGTTGGAGCAAGCGTGACCAACCTAGAATTGGATTGAGGGGCGATCGCAACTCATGCGACAGAATCGCTAGAAAGTCGTCCTTAAACCGGCTTGCGGCTTCAGCCGCTTCTCGTGCTTCTCGTTCTGCTTCATAGAGACGTGCCCGTTCCAGAGCTTGGGCACATTGCTGAGCCAGTGTCAAAAGGAAAGCGCAGTCTTCTTGGCTGAAATCTCGTGGGATTGGAAAACTCAATCCGACAGCACCGATGGGATGGTCGTCCACCATCAGGGGCACAGCAACCAGGGATTGGGTTCCCGTGAGAATGAATCGCTCTGCCAGAGTAGGATAGCGTTCCCGATAGTCTTGAGGCGATCGCACAATGATCATCTGTCCGGTGCGGATGGCATCCGTAACGGGCAGCGATTCGGTTAATGGAATGCGCTCAGACAGGGCAATCTCATCTTCTTGATAACCCAGCACACCGACCATCTCAACCCTATTAGTTGTATCGGGTGATCGTTCTGCAACCCAACCCCGACGAGCATCAAGTGCGGCTAATCCACGTTCAAGTAATACTTTGATTCCATCCGCTTTAGTCATGACTTGCGCCAATGCTGCCGTCAATTCTTGAAGTTGAGAAACGCGGCGAATGTTCAGTTCTGCAAGATGTCGGGCAATTTGTTCGCGATACAAAAGGCGATCGCGCTCCTCTTCTTGCTGTTTCTGATCCGTGACATTTACTGTAATGCCATCAAACCGAATGGGTTCATTTGCATCGTCATAAGAGACTGTCCCGATCGCTCGAATCCAGCGAATCTGACCATCTGGAGCAATGGTACGATGGATCACATCATACGTACTGTGTTCTTGAATGGCTCGTTGCATTGCCCGTTGAGTGCCTTCCCGATCGTCTGGATGAAGCCGTTCAAAAAACAGATCGATCGTCACTTCTACACCTGGAGCCAGTCCAAAATGCTCTTTACACTTGTCATCCCACTCCAGTTTGCTAAACGGCATATCGCAGAACCATACGCCTACATCAGAAGTACGCAAGACAAAATCCAATCGTTGACGGTTAATTTTGAGAGATTGCTCCATACGTTTGCGATCGGAAATGTCTAAAAAATAAATAGAGAGTCCTTGAGGGGAGGGATAGAGGCGAACTGAAAACCATTTGTTGAGTGCGGGAGAAAATTCTTCATAAGTAATCGGCGTCTGCTCTGCCATCGCTTGATGCGCCAACCGATATCCCTGCATATTGACCATCTCAGGAAAAACGTTCCAAACCACCTGATTCATCAAGTCTGACCGAGATTTGCCTAAAATTTTCTCAGCATGAGAGTTGACATAGGTATACCGCCAATCCGTGTTTAGGCTCACGAAAGCGTCACTGATGCTCTCTAAAACCGTGGTAATTTGCTGATATGCCGTTTGCAGGACGCGATCGTCTTGATTCAGCGCCAACTTCATGGCATCTACCTCAGCCCGTACTACTTGTTCTCGCTCCAGACACCCTTCTAACTCAATTATTGATGACCGGCACTGGAACCGCATCGCCTCTAACCTTGCAACCCGTTGCCGCAGCATTGCAACTTCTTGCAAGAGTTGTTCCCGTGATTTTGCTGCATCTTGTCTCAAGAACTGCTCAGACATGACCTACGACATCTCCACTCTTAACAAGCATCCCCTTTTGCTAGTAAATTCATCGTAGATCGCGTGATCTTTGTTTTACATTTATCCTGGGAGGTATTTCAGACCAGCCCAAAGTGCCGCTCCATAATCAAAGCGGGTTAATCAAATTTACCGGGGTCTATACTCTGGTAAGGTTATACCAATTCGATAAATTCTGGCTATGGATACTCTCGCTTCCTGTAAGGGCAAACGGCGGTTCGTCCCTACGAGGATGGGTTTCTTATAAAAATGCTACATCTGCTTCAGAATTTGCAACTGCCTCTATCGGAAGATAGATAAGAATGTCCCTATCGCTCTTTAGAATGGATCAACTAGAGATCCATTCTCATCTTTCTATAGATAGAAATACATACTTTTAAACTCGATTTGAAACGTATTTTTACAAAAAAATCCGCTCCTCGATCGACCTCAGTATCAAACTTCACCAAGACATACACTAGCTGACACAGGTTTTGCAAGCCTGATCTCTCAAGCCTGATCTCTCAAGTTTCGCAGTTGCCCACCATCCACATTCTTAGAAGGATTAGACCATGCCTACGGCTCAAGTCACCGCTGATACAGATAATCTTGACCTGAGACAGCTTTTAAGAACGTTATCAGAGGTCAAGAAAGGCGATTTTTCAGCACGGATGCCCACTGACCAAACAGGCATGGCAGGTAAAATTGCTGACACACTGAATGACATCATTGAACGCAACGAACAAATGGCGGCAGAACTAGAACGGATTAGCACTGTCGTGGGCAAAGAGGGAAAGATTAATGAACGAGCCTCACTCGGCAATGTCAGAGGCTCATGGAGAGCTTGCGTAGACTCTATCAATATGCTAGTTACGGATCTCGTCCAGCCAACAGCGGAGACTGCACGAGTGTTACGAGCCGTTGCCAATGGAGACTTGTCGCAGACGATCGCCACCGAAATCGACAATAGACCCCTCCAAGGCGAGTTCCTGCAAACCGCCCGCATCGTCAACACAATGGTCGATCAGTTGAATTCCTTCGCCTCAGAAGTGACGCGCGTTGCCCGTGAAGTCGGCACTGAAGGCAAACTGGGCGTTCAGGCACAAGTCCCTGGCGTCGCTGGCACCTGGAAAGATCTCACCGACTCCGTTAACTCAATGGCGGGCAACTTGACCGCACAAGTGCGAAACATTGCTGAAGTGACAACAGCAGTCGCGAATGGCGATCTCTCCAAAAAAATTACTGTCGATGTCAAAGGCGAAATCCTAGAGTTGAAAAACACGATCAATATCATGGTCGATCAACTCAACTCTTTCGCCTCAGAAGTGACGCGCGTTGCCCGTGAAGTCGGCACTGAAGGTAAACTCGGTGTGCAGGCGAAAGTCCCTGGTGTGGCTGGCACCTGGAAAGATCTCACCGACTCCGTCAACTCAATGGCGGGCAACTTGACCGCACAAGTACGAAATATTGCTGAAGTGACAACAGCAGTCGCGAATGGCGATCTCTCCAAAAAAATTACTGTCGATGTCAAAGGCGAAATCCTAGAGTTGAAAAACACGGTCAATACAATGGTGGATCAACTCAACTCCTTTGCCTCAGAAGTGACTCGCGTTGCCCGTGAAGTAGGAGCCGAAGGCAAACTCGGCGGTCAGGCGGAAGTGCGAGACGTGGCTGGCACCTGGAAAGACCTCACTGACTCGGTGAACTTCATGGCGGGCAGTTTGACTGCACAGGTGCGAAATATTGCCGAAGTCACCACGGCTGTCGCCAATGGAAATCTCTCCAAAAAAATTACCGTTCAGGTTAAAGGTGAAATTCTAGAGTTGAAAAACACGATCAATATCATGGTCGATCAACTCAACTCTTTCGCCTCAGAAGTGACTCGCGTTGCCCGTGAAGTCGGCACTGAAGGTAAACTCGGTGTGCAGGCGGAAGTCCCTGGCGTGGCTGGCACCTGGAAAGACCTAACGGACAATGTGAACTTGATGGCGGGTAACTTGACCGCGCAAGTGCGAAATATTGCCGAAGTCACCACGGCTGTCGCCAATGGAAATCTCTCCAAAAAAATCACCGTTGATGTAAAGGGCGAAATCTTAGAGTTGAAAAACACTATTAATACAATGGTCGATCAACTCAGTGCTTTTGCTTCAGAGGTGACTCGTGTTGCCCGTGAAGTGGGTTCAGAAGGCAAACTGGGTGTTCAGGCAGATGTCCGAGGGGTGGCTGGCACCTGGAAAGACCTCACCGACTCGGTGAACTTTATGGCGGGCAGCTTGACCGCGCAAGTGCGAAATATTGCGACCGTCACCACCGCCGTCGCGAACGGCGATCTCTCCAAAAAAATTACCGTTGATGTTAAAGGCGAAATCCTAGAGTTGAAAAACACGATCAACACAATGGTCGATCAACTCAACTCCTTTGCCTCAGAAGTGACTCGCGTTGCCCGTGAAGTGGGTACTGAAGGTAAATTGGGGGTTCAAGCCGAAGTGCGCGGGGTGGCTGGCACCTGGAAAGACCTCACCGACTCGGTGAACTCAATGGCAAGTAGTTTGACCGCGCAAGTACGGAACATTGCTGAAGTGACGACGGCAGTGGCGAATGGTGATCTCTCCAAAAAAATTACCGTTGATGTTAAAGGCGAAATCTTAGAGTTGAAAAACACGATCAATATCATGGTGGATCAGCTTAGTTCATTTGCTTCTGAAGTGACTCGCGTTGCCCGTGAAGTGGGTTCGGAAGGCAAGCTGGGTGTCCAGGCTTATGTGCGCGGGGTGGCAGGTATCTGGAAAGACCTGACGGACAATGTAAACTCAATGGCAGGCAACCTGACCGCGCAAGTGCGAAATATTGCCGAAGTGACCAAAGCGGTGGCGAATGGCGATCTCTCCAAAAAAATTACCGTTGATGTCAAAGGCGAGATTTTAGACCTGAAAGACACCATTAACACAATGGTCGATCAACTCAACTCCTTTGCTTCTGAAGTGACTCGCGTTGCGCGTGAAGTCGGCTCAGAAGGGATTTTGGGTGGTCAAGCGGAAGTGAAAGGCGTTGCTGGTACCTGGAAAGATCTCACTGATAGCGTCAATTTGATGGCGGGCAACCTGACCGCGCAAGTGCGAGGAATTGCCAAAGTGGTGACGGCGGTGGCGAACGGCGATCTGAAGCGCAAACTGATGCTAGAAGCCAAGGGCGAGATTGAAACGCTAGCTGACACGATTAACGAAATGATTGACACTCTGGCTACATTTGCTGATCAGGTGACCACGGTTGCGCGTGAAGTGGGAATTGAAGGCAAACTGGGAGGTCAGGCAAAAGTACCGGGTGCGGCTGGAACTTGGCGCGATCTCACCGATAACGTGAATGAACTTGCGGCAAATCTGACCACTCAGGTACGAGCCATTGCTGAAGTTGCCACGGCAGTCACCAAAGGAGATTTAACCCGATCGATCGCCGTTGAAGCCCTGGGCGAAGTGGCTGCTCTCAAGGACAACATTAACCAGATGATCGCCAACCTGCGCGAAACGACGCAGAAAAACACCGAACAAGATTGGCTCAAAACCAACTTGGCAAAATTCACCCGAATGCTACAAGGGCAACGAGATTTAGAAACCGTTTCCAAGCTGATCTTGTCAGAATTAGCTCCTTTGGTTTCAGCCCAGCATGGCGTGTTCTACTTGATGGAAGCGAGCGAAAGCCCTTCTTCTTATCTCAAATTGCTCAGCACCTACGCTTATCGAGAGCGCAAGCATCTAGCAAACCGTTTTCATCTGGGTGAAGGGCTGGTGGGTCAGTGTGCCCTAGAGAAAGAGCGAATTTTGCTCACTAGCATTCCGGATGATTACATCAAGATTAGTTCTGGTCTGGGTGAGGCTACTCCTTTAAATGCAGTTGTTTTGCCTGTGCTGTTTGAAGGACAGGTGACAGCCGTGATTGAATTGGCATCCTTCCAACGGTTCAATGAAATTCATTTGATGTTCTTCGATCAGTTGACTGAAAGTATTGCGATCGTCCTTAACACGATCGCCGCCAGTATGCGAACCGAAGAACTGTTGAAACAATCTCAATCGCTGGCTGAAGAACTCCAGACCCAACAGAAAGAATTAACCGAAACCAACAAACGACTCGAACAACAAGCGCAAACCTTAAAAGCATCGGAAGAACTGCTCAAGAACCAGCAAGAACAATTACAGCAAACCAACGAAGAACTAGAAGAAAAAGCCGAACTGTTGGCGTTGCAAAAATATGAAGTGGAACGCAAAAATCGCGAGATCGAACAGGCAAAGCGATCGCTAGAAGAAAAAGCTGAACAACTTGCCCTCACGTCGCGTTACAAGTCTGAATTTCTGGCAAATATGTCCCATGAGCTGCGAACGCCACTCAATAGCTTGTTGATTTTAGCCCGATTACTGTCAGAAAATGGTGAACACAACTTGACCACTAAACAAGTCGAATATGCCCGCACCATCTTCTCATCTGGGAATGATCTACTGTCGCTCATCAATGACATTCTTGACTTGGCGAAGATTGAGTCAGGCACCATGTCGATCGATATTGCACCTGTTCTTTTTACCGAGCTACGCAACCAAATGGAGCGCACCTTTGCTCAAGTCGCCCAAGATAAACATCTGGAGTTTGTAATTACTGTTACCGAAACTCTGCCTCCCACAATTCACACTGATTCCAAGCGTCTACAACAAGTGGTAAAAAACTTACTGGCGAACGCCTTCAAATTCACCGATCAAGGTCAAGTCAGTCTCAATATCAGCGTTGCGACAAGCGGTTGGAATCCCGATCGCCTCACCCTCACCCAAGCTGAAACCGTGATTGCCTTTGCAGTCAGCGATACAGGCATTGGCATCGCTCCAGACAAACAGCAGATCATCTTCGAGGCATTCCAGCAAGCCGACGGCACCACCAGTCGTAAGTATGGCGGCACAGGCTTGGGACTGTCCATTAGCCGCGAAATTGCCCATTTGCTCGGTGGTGAAATTCGCCTTGTCAGCGAATTGGGTCGAGGTAGCACCTTCACACTCTACTTGCCACAAACCCTGCAATCGTCTGACATTGCTAAAACTCAGGAGTTAGGAATCAGAAATCAAGGAATCGGGATCAGAAGCCGATCGCCCATCCTCCCATCCCCCTATCTCCCCATCACTGCATCCTCTCCCCAAACGCTCGAACTCTTGATGGAAAACGAATTAGAGGATGATCGCGAAGTCATCCAAGCGGACGATTGCACTCTGCTGATCATTGAAGATGACCTCAACTTTGCTCGAATTCTGCTGGATCTTGTGCGAGAACAGGGATTCAAGAGCCTGGTTGCTCTGCGTGGCGATATTGGATTAGCTATGGCACAGCGATATCAACCCGCAGCGATTATCCTGGACATCCGTCTGCCTATGATTGATGGGTGGACATTGCTCGATCGCCTCAAACATGATCCAGATACACGCCACATTCCGGTGCATATCATGTCCATCGAAGAGGGTTTACAACGCAGCCTGCAACAGGGTGCGATCGCTTATTTACAAAAGCCTGTCAGCAGTGATGCCCTCATTAACGCTCTGAGCGCGATTAAGGAATTTGTTGAGCGTCCGGTGAAGAATTTGCTGATTGTAGAAGACGATGAACTCCAACGGAACAGCATTATTGAATTGATTGGCAACGGCGATGTCAACAGCACAGGGGTCGGAACTGGCACAGAGGCACTAGAGGCACTTCGTGTTAACCATTTCGACTGCATGGTGCTGGATTTAGGACTGCCGGATATGAGTGGTTTTGAACTGCTAGAGCAAATCAAGCAAGACCCAAATTTAGGGTATCTGCCAATTATTGTTTACACCGGGAAAGACCTGACTCCACACGAAGAAACCCAACTGCGTCGGATGTCTGAAAGTATTATTGTCAAGGATGTTCGATCGCCCGAACGGCTCTTGGATGAAACGGCGCTTTTCCTGCATCGAATTCAAGCCAATATGCCGCCTCAAAAACGGCTTGTGTTAGAGCAACTTCAGCAAAATGATCCTGTATTAGTTGACAAGAAAGTGCTAATTGTCGATGATGATGTGCGAAATATTTTTGCCCTCACAAGCATGTTAGAGCAATATCAAATGCAAGTCCTTTATGCTGAAAATGGTAGAGATGGCGTGACGATGCTGCAATCCAATCCAGATGTTAACCTTGTACTGCTAGACATCATGATGCCCGAAATGGACGGTTATGAAACAATGCGTACCATTCGTGATATTGAGCAGTTTGTGACGTTGCCCATCATTGCGCTAACGGCAAAAGCCATGCAGGGCGATCGCGAAAAATGCATCGAAGCCGGAGCATCCGATTACATCACAAAACCCGTGGATACTGAACAATTGCTCTCTCTTATGCGAGTATGGCTCTACCGATAATTGGCTTCCGCCAGGTAGGGTTATCGCCGCCGCCTCGATTTCCGCCGCTTGTGGGTCGAAACGCTCCAGTCTGCAATGTAATGACTGAACGCTCCCAATTCCAACCCCACGCAAAGCCCGATCGCCTCCTTGCCATACTGTTGCAACGATCGCCGTAAGAATTCACCAATTTCATCCCACGACCAGCCGAGATGCCCAATTTCGTTGGCGATCGCGATTCCGGCAGAGCTAACTAAGCCTAACCACAATAGCAGATATAGCACTCGGACTGTGGTTCCGGTAATCGGTGCGTGTGACCACATAGAGCGATGGCGTAGGCTACCTCGGTAGGGAATCCAAATCCATCGGAACCATCCCCATCGCTTGTAGTGGATTGAGTGAGTGTCCAGGTCAGGACCAAGCATTAATCCGCCGAAGAGATATCCCATACAAACGGCTAGAGTCAGGGCACTGTGGCGAGTGATTGCCAGAGTTGAGCCTGCGACAATGGGAAGTGTCCATAGGGTGATGCGATCGTGGGTTCGACCCGAAGGCATAAAGAAATGACGAATTCATCAAGGTTTGTCTCAAAGATCGTAGCAAATTCAGATAAGTCTGCTATAATCTTTTATTGTGCGAATCAATCACGGGCGGTTAGCTCAGTTGGTAGAGCGCCTGCCTTACAAGCAGGATGTCGCGGGTTCGAGTCCCTCACTGCCCATAGTAGATAGGTCAATGTTTTTAGCGTTTCGGATAGTGATCCGGCACTGCTCATCGCCCGATCGCTAGCATCCATTGCCATGTGAAGAATACTAACATTCCTACCCCGATCGTCAACAATAAATTCTTGCGCCAGATGCCAACCCAGAGAGCCGCGATCGCTCCAATTAATCGCGCATTCGTATGATCTATTACGATTGTGTTTTCCGATATTAAGACGGCTGGAACGACGATCGCCGCCAATACCGCAGGCGGAACGTAGCTAAGCACTTGAAGAAACTGAGGCGAAAGCTTAATTCGCCCACTCATGCCAATCACAGGATAGCGAACTAAAAACGTTACCAAAGTCATTCCAAAAATCAAAAAGAATTCATTCATAGCACTATTCATCCCTATTTCCTACCCAACGTTCTGCTATTATCCCTGCTGAAATGCCTGCGATCGCCGCTACGATTAATCCTAATTGATGCGGTAATTCATGTGTCAACACTGACACAATGCTAGCGATCAGAACAGCAATGATCATGGGTCGATTTTTCAAATAGGGAATGATCATCCCAATGAATGTGGCAGACATCGCAAAGTCTAATCCCCAACTTGTGGCATCCGGAATCCAATGACCGATCGTTAATCCTACTAATGTACAAATTTGCCAATTCACATACATGAACACAGATGCGCCGAATTGATACCAGTGCTTGTAGCGAGAGGAATCCTCTTGGTTGTAACGGGCGATCGCAATTGCAAACACTTCATCCGTTAGCCAAAATCCCAATACTAATTTCCAGGATTGAGATAAGCGTTGGACATGAGGAACAATGCTGACGGAATAGAGCAGGTGACGCAGATTTACCACGAAGGTTGTCAAAACAATCAACGGTAGAACCGTTCCAGCCGTGATTAAACCGATCGCAATAAACTGTGCTGACCCGGCAAACACAAAGGCTGACATTGCCATTGTCGCCGTGAATGAAAGCCCGCTACTCGCGGCTAATGTGCCAAAGATAATTCCAAATGGAATAGCACCGATCACAAGTGGGACGATCGCTCGGCAACCCGCTAAGAATTCAGATTGCGGAATAGACAAAAGAGCCTCCTCGACATAGCACCCGTAACTGCAAATTACACTACTTTCGTAACTTCAGTTTAAGTCGTTCGAGGACAATCTTACAGTGCATGATCCGCAGGAGTTCAACGCTTCATAAGCTGTTCCACTTTAGTGGACGGGCAAGATGTAAAATTATACAGATGAGCATGAGGACGTTCATTTTCTCGTCCGGTTAGAATGCGATAATCGGTCTGGGCAATCTTATTCAGAATTTGCATTGGCTTTCCGCTTCGGAGCATTCATGCCTGGGAAGGGAGATGGCATAGCGGATTATTCTTCACAAATCGCGTTGAGGCTGGGGAGCCAGGGCAAATCGGTTACGCCTGAATCATATCCCAGTTGGCTCAAAAGAGTAGTGAGTTGCCCGCGATGATGGGTTTGATGATTAAACATCTGCGTCACAAGCAACCAAGTGGGTAATACACGAGTTTGACGATCGATATTACTCGTATAGGTAAACGGCTGTTTCAGCCAATCTTCGGTTAGCGTTTTTGTCCATGCAAGGATTTGTCGATCGGTGATCACTCGCTGATGCCGCAGTTCATCAAAATCGGAGTACAGATCGTGTCCCATCGGATTAGAAAAAGATTGCCCCGTGAAGCGTCCCATCCAAGCGCGATCGCCGTGCAACAAATGATTCAATGTTCCATGAATCGATTTGAAAAACGCGCCTAAATCCTCTTTCCGTTTCTCATCCGAAATCTCAGCACAAATGGCATACAATTTTTGATTCATCCAATGGTTATACTCTGCCATTGTTTGGTAGTAAGTGCGATCGTTCATAAGAAAATGTTTGCAAATGAAAGTTACGAATCCCAAAACTACAGTCCTGCATTAATCCCCCTTGCTCCCCTTAAAAAAAGGGGAAACCCGATTCAAAGCCCCCAGAATTGGGGGATCTAGGGGGCAAATGCAGGATGAAAAATGCCGATCGACCCACATCACGCGACTACTCGACACGACTATTGATAGTAACGTTGATCAAGCCAGATTCGTACTTCTTGCTCCGATTTAAACGAACTAGATGTGCCAGTCATTGGATCATAGACCCGAAAATAAACATCTCCATATCGATCGCGCTTCTGGTAAATCTTTGGTTCAGAATTTCCTAAAAAACCATTCAGCAATGATTGCCAGAGGCGATCGAAAATCGATATTTTGCTGGATGATTTGTACTCGGTTTCAGCCGTATTTTCAGCCAGTTCAGCAAACGTGACGAATTTTATGGAATCGACAGAAAACAGATCAGACTTTGAAGATGGACTGTAGGACTTCATGATGTTTGGCTCCAGTTCGGTGATGCGATACATTCAATCTAAAGACTCAACCGAAGATAATCAAAGCGATCGGTTGATAGTACCTATGAACAAAATTGATAGGACGAAAAATTTGCCATTGCTAATCTACAAACACGATGGTGTTTCGACCTAATTTGAATTTTCCTCAATTTGACTCGACCAGAACAGATGCAATTAGACTAAATTGTTATGAGTACAGTTTGCATCCTACTAACTGTTATGGTCATAATTCCTCCCAACTGTACCGAAGGGCTACTTTCTCTCCTCGTTCTCCTTGTTCTTCTTGTTCTTCTTGTTCTCCTTGTTCTCCTCGTTCTCCTCGTTACAAGGCTCTGCCTTGTTATGCCTTTTCAGAGGCTCTGTCTCAACGGAGGTCAGGAGACGGAGCCGCCTAATCTGCATTTCCAAGCAGAAGCTTGGGATCAGCTTGTGGGATAGGCGTCTCGCCCGTCCAGCTAGGGCAGGCAAAGGGCAGGCAAAATGCCTAACCTCACAAAAAATCTCCCCATCCCCCCATCCCCCCATGAAAGTCAAACTCGTCGAAGCCGAAGACAAAAATCTCTACGAACAGGTTGCCGATCGCATTCGTGCCTTGATTGCCGAGGGAACCCTAAAACCGGGCGATCGGTTGCCGTCTGTCCGGAAGTTGCATGAGCAATTGTCAGTTAGCATATCGACCGTGCTAGAGGCCTATCGGCTCCTGGAAGATCAAGGATTGATTGGGGCGCGTCCTCAGTCGGGCTATTTTGTCAAACGAACGCTGTTCACTGTACCGGATGAACCGAGGCAATCTGTCTTTTTCAAACCGATCGAGCCAGTTGATGTTTCATTGGCATTTTGGATTACTAATGCGATGCGCGATCCTGACCGGATTCGATTAGGGGCAGCCGTTCCGGGTTTGGAATTATTGCCGATCGCCACTTTGAATCGTTTGATGGGACAGATCATTCGCAGTCAGTCTGAGATCGTTCATTCCTATCAACTCCCGCGAGGCTGTGAGGCGCTACGCCACGAAGTTGCAAAACGGTTGATGGAGGCAGGCTGTTCTGTCACGCCGGATCAAGTGATTATCACTAATGGCACAACCGAGGCGATCAGTTTATCCCTGCGGGCTGTCACCAAACCTGGAGATACGATCGCGATCGAGTCTCCCACGTATTATGGGTTTCTAGAAATCCTGGAATCTCTGCATCTCAAAGCATTGGAACTGCCCACTCATCCTAAAGACGGCATTTCCTTAGAGCATCTAGAAACGGCTCTGCAAAAACGGCAAATTGCCGCGTGCGCCCTCGTATCCAACTTCAGCAATCCTCTAGGAAGCTGCATGGGCGATTTGAAGAAAAAGCAACTCGTGGGATTGCTCAATCAATACCATATTCCTCTGGTTGAAGATGATCTCTATGGAGACTTGCATTTTGAGGGAAGTCGTCCCAAGGCGATCAAAGCCTTCGATACAGAAGGATGGGTTTTATATTGTGCCTCTTGCAGCAAAACCCTTTCGCCCGGATTGCGGGTTGGCTGGTGCGTTGCAGGTCGCTATCAAGTGCAAGTCGAACGTCTCAAGATGGGAATGAACTTTATGACCTCAGTTGCGCCGCAACTGACCGTCGCGGCTTTCTTGGCGAATGGCGGATACGATCGCCATCTCCGTCAAATGCGCCGTGCTTTACAATCTCAACTGACGTGCATGACCCAGACGATTTGTGAAGTCTTTCCGACAGAAACTAAACTATCGCGACCCACTGGTGGATTTGTGTTGTGGTTAGAGTTGCCAGATGAGTTTGATGCCATGACACTCTATGAGGATGCGCTTGAACACAATATCAGCATTGCTCCTGGCATTATGTTCTCTCCTTCTGGCAATTACCAGAACTGCTTACGATTGAATGGCGGAACTCCGTGGTCTGAAAAAATTTATCAGGCAATTCAAACGTTGGGCTATCTAACCAAGCAACAGTTGGCAAAGAAACGGGTCTAACTATTCATTTGAGATTGTAATGAACAAATCGAGCGGCAGATGTCCATACATCTCATTCAGTCCTGATGCATCATCTGACTGGCAGGAAACTAAAACGCCGCGATGCTGTCCGGTATAGGGTTTGACGTAGCAAGAGCCAGATTTTGAGTTGAACTTGATGTATACAGCACCCTCGATCGCCTCTAGATTGAGATCGATCGTGTAGCCCAATGCCTCCGCATACGTTTTCAAGGCTTGAACCCCTTCAGCAACCGTATCCGCGCAGACCCCTAGCATCTGATAATCCGAGTGGTTCGCCACAATCTGAAGGGCTTGTCGCAGTTGTTCTCGTTCGGATGCGGTTTTTGGCACGGCTGGATCAAGGCAGTCAATTTGCTTCAAGAGGAGATGGGCTTCTTCTGTCAAAGCCAGCGAGTCTGAGGTAGACATGAATTTCTCTAGAGTTGCATTTTTCAGATGAAGGACTAGTGCTTTGTCAAGCAAGATTTGATGGGTAATGGGGGGGGTGGGGGCGTTGCCCCCACGCAGGGTGAAACCCCTGCACCCCGCAAAACAAAAATGACAGACTACTAGTTGGTACCTTATCACAGGAAATGTATCCAACTATTAAGATGGCTTGTAGCACCTGCTGATGAAGTTGACTCATGTTTAAGATGTACCCCTGAAGAACTGAACGAATACGCTCAACTCGACTGGTCGATCGTACATTCTCCCTCCAAGTCAAATCAGTTTAGAACCTCAGCCTGTGGCTTCTAGAGTTGGGGCAAAAACAGCGAAGTTTTGGGAACCGGAAATCGTCAACCGAACAACTCGACCTCTTTACCCCACCCGATCCAGAGTAGCTGCTCATAATGAGATAAAGCCCCCAATCCTAAAGGCGACTGGCATGATCAAAGCAATTCGGACAAAAAAATCTAAGAAAAACTTCTCCAGCTTTAACCTCAAAGAGGCAATGAAGCAACTTGATATTATAGACCTCAATCCCTGGGAGATTGACGCTTCGCCCATAGAACCCAGTGAGTTCTTTCAACAACGGTTGAAACGGTTGGAAGCATTTGACCTGCAAAGCTATGAGCGGTCTAAAGAACTCTTGATTGATGCCTTCTGTGAAGAAGCAATCCAGAGCTTTCCCACGTTAAAAATCTGGAAAGGTGCAAATTTAGAGGGAGATGTGACCTGCGGCAATGTGGACTATTTGATTGCAGAAAGAAAGCGGTATTTAGAAGCTCCCTTACTTTGTGTCGTTGAAGCTAAAAAGGATGACTTTGAGCAGGGACTCGCTCAGTGCCTGGTTGAAATGCAAGCCTGTCAATGGCAGAACTCCCAACTTGGAAAAATGATTGATGTACTGGGAGTTGTCACGAATGGCAGCCTGTGGCAATTTTATAAACTGCTGTCTTTTGGGCAAGTTTATGAAACCCTGTCTTACGGTCTAAACGACCTGCCTGCAATCTTTGGCGCACTTCACCACATCTTTCAACAGTGTGAACAAAACTTGAGATCAGGGAACCCCCATTGACAAAACTCAAATAATCATAGGAATCCAGTTCTACAGACTAAAGTATTCAAAGCGGGTTAAGCATTGACTATCCATTTATTAGGAGATTGGATGTAGAAGGATTAACTTAACTGCACCACGGGTCGATCGTTTACTAAGGTTTGAGCCGTCAGTAAATCTTCCACTGTGATCCGCAGAAATCGTGATTCATCGACTCGGAACAGCAATTTGATGCGATCGCCGCCTGGATAACCGGGTGGCGTGAGTTGAGCGATCGTGCGGGCATCAGCTTGGTCATTGAGCGGTTGTACGGTCGATTTTCCAGCAGAAAGGGTACGAGTAATGAGTCGATCGCCATCAAAGTACACCTCCGTATTTCCTATCTCTGATCCCAGTTCACCAATTACCAATTCGATACTAGGTTGATTGTCGATCGAGGCACCCAAGAATAGTTCTATGGGTTGCGGCATCGGATAAGGCTGCCCTTGTCTGACGATCGGATGCCATCCGTGGCAATTGTTGCGTCGATCCCAGTAGCGAATGCCGTAGCTGTGATAGAGAAAATCTTTCACCTCTGTGCCTTGTTCAAGCTGGAGGGCACCTTGGGCGATCGCTTCAAAGGGTTTCTCTGAGCGAATCTTTTCGGCTGGAAAGTAGGTTTCTATCCAGGCTCGGACGGCTGGAATTTGAGTCGTACCCCCTACCAGCAAAACAGCATCAATGTTAGCTGGCTCCAATCCTTGACGTTGGGCCTGTTGCAGAACTTGAGTGATCGATTCATTGAGGCGATCGAAAAACTGATGCTCTTGCAAGATGGTATTAAAGCGATCGCGATCGAGTAATAGCTCGTAGCTGTCAAAAGTTTCGTCATTGAAATAAACTTCGGTAGCTTCGGTTTGCTGCGAGAGTTGAATTTTCAATCGTTCTGCCAATCGCAAGGTGAGCGGTGTAGCTGCAATGCTTTGCGTTTGAGCAAAGTAATCGATGAGCCAATTGTCGATGTCGGCTCCGCCCAGGTTTTGTCCAGCTTTTGCCAATACACGAGCGAGTTTAGGACGTTGCGTAGAATCCTCCAGCACTTTCTGTCCCCACTTGAGCAGGAAGCCGATCGGTTTCGTTTGGGCTTGACGGCGGCCTTCCAATTTCACCAGTGATAAATCCAGCGTTCCGCCCCCGAAATCAACGACCAGGAGCGTTCCCTGATTTTCTAACCCATAGCCCAAGGCGGCGGCAGTGGGTTCATCCAACATTCGGACTTGGCTCACTTGAAGCGACTGACAAACGTGAGTCAGCCATAATCGATAGGTCTCGAAACTGTCTACCGGAACGGTAAAAACTAAAGAATCAACCGAATCAGTCGATTGAAGTTCTTGAATCACAGTTGTCAGAAACCAATGCCCGACTTGCTCAAACGTTACAGTGCGTCCGTCTAGTTCGGGGAGAAACCCTTGAACATTGGCTCCAATGCCACGCTTGAAATTGCGAAAGAAACGGGGATCACTCGTCAGATCTAAACCTCGATCGCGGACTACTTGCCCTACGAGTACCTGTGCCTGTGCCGCATCTTCCACATAAAGCAAACTTGGAACCAATGATGGATTTCCTGCCATCCGCAATGACAACTCTGGGAACGTCAGAGTTTCTGACTGTTGCGTCACCGGATTCCATCGCACCACAACGGTATTGCTTGTCCCGAAATCGATCGCGTAAACCATGCCGCTCTGTTGTTATCGCTGATCCCTTATTGTCGCAGGATGCGATCGTCATTGGTCATTAGTCATTTGCAAAAAACAAAGGAAAAAGGACAAAAGACAAAGGACAGAAGACAAAACTTATGGTTTCGATAGATACTATTAGAAAAGTAGGCTAGGATGCATCTTTAGGTATAAAAAGGGTAATACCTGAGTCCAATGTCAAGCAGGTTTTACATTTCTTAAGTTAAAGTTTAGACAGGGTGAGGAGGCACGGATGCTCAGCAGGTTGCTGATTATGCCCTAATGCCGCCTTGTAATGTTTTGTTTCTGCCGTTACTCCTCCAAGGATCTAAACCATGAAGAACGACCCTCCAGAACTTCTCCCTTTTTTGACCCGCCTCAGAACTGGCATTTGGCTCGTCGGGATTTCCTCCTGGCTATTCGGAATTACCGATCGCACGATCGCCTGTTTCGCAGATGGTTATTTGTCAGCGATCGATATTGTTCAGTTGGCAACGGCTTCTTTTTTCTTCGTCAGTTGGCTATTTCTAAAACCCTTCTCAATCAGAGCGTGATGAACGCTAAGCTGAACCCTATTCAATCCCTAACATCACGAATTTCTAGAATTCTTGTGGGATGGGCATCTTGCCCGTTCAGTGCAAAATAAATGGGGAACAGCGTATTGGGATTGTTGGCAGGTTGTGATGCGCTAAGCAAAGGGAACCTTGAGCCTGCATTTTACTCATTGCTGGGTTGAAACCAAGGCAAAATTCGATCGCAGAAAAACAAGGTTCCTGCTGCCACGCAAACCGGGATTGCTATCAGATTCACCAATGGAATGCTGACTAATCCTAAGCAAACGAATCCAAAAGCCGCACTGGCAGGCAGACTGCGAAAAACAATGCCTAGCTTTTGACGAAAACGGGGACGGCGACGTTCAACTGCCGCATCAAAAAAGTCCATGCAGACGATCGTGCTACCTAATGCGATCCCAGCTATTGTCGCGATCGCTGTGCCAATGCCTGGAAAGAAATTGAGGAGCAGGAGTAAGATGCCGAGCGGAATAGTCAGTACTAACTTTTTTAGCTCATACTGAATCGCTCTCCAAATGTCTACAACTGGATGGACTTCAATGCGGAATAACTGTCCGGTTTTGGCTTTCTCGATTTCTTCAGATAACTTGCCATACCAGGGTGCGCCAAGCAAGACTCCAAACTGAAGAAAAACAAATCCCGTAACAATGAACAGCGCGATCGTCAATAGCACTCGCACCAGCCAAATGACGATCGCCAGACCCCAGTTTGGTAAGTGATTAACCCAATCGGGTAGCGTAATTTGCACGTTAGGAAGATTGAGATGCCAGTCGGGCAAATTAATGTGCCAGTTGGGTAAATAAAGATTCCAGTTGAAGGATGGAAATGTCCAATTGGGCAGATTGAGATGCCAATCAGGAAGGTGAACGGCAGGAAAATGAATGGCAGGAAAATGAACGGCAGGAAAATTGGTCGTTAGGTCAGGTGCATTGGCAATCCATTGCGGCAGGTCAGCAAAAAGGGAGTCAAGTGCCCGAAGTCCCAGAAACAGTGATCCGGCATAGATAGTCATTCCTAACACCAAGTTCAGCAAAATTGGCACTAGGATAAATTGTCGCAGTTGAGGCATTTTAAGAAACAGCCACAGTGCCCGCAAAGGATAGGTTGCGCCCGCAATTAGGCTTCCAGGTCCACGACCGATCGGCTTTACAGGTTTAGAAATTGGCTCTTGGGTCATGGGGTTTGAAAAGAGAAGCAGATTTTACATGTCGAGGGTTGGATGGACACTGGAGAAATCGTCACAAAGACAGAGGGTATTCCCTCTCACCTTCAGCACACTGGAATTAGCGTTTAACTGTCCTTGCCCTACAGCTTCCAGTTGTGGGGCTTTCTATTTTGATGAGTATCTTGGCGTTGGCAGCGATTTCGATCGCTAAGACAAAGAAGCACCGTTACTATAATCTGTCAGGACAAATGCGATTATAATTTGCAAAGTGTTACAAAACACTTGAATCCTATGGAGAATTGTTACGAGGGAACGTAATTCTATGGGAAAGTCAGGCTAGATTGCAGCAGGTGTTGCAGAGGTTGTGCATGAAAATTGTCTGGGAACAAAGCGTTTACGTTGGCAATGCACCCGTTTTCTGCACCATTTGTGGTTGCAGATCTTATCCTGTGCAAAGCAGAAAAAATCAACTCTTGTTGGCAATAATCTATGATAAGCGAGGCGTTGCTTGGGGCGAAGCGTGTCGAGAGTGTGTATCAGCGGGTTCTGCGGGAATTAAGGCAAGACTGCAAGATCGCATTCAAGATCTTCAGAGCAAAATTAATGAATTGCAGCTTTTGGCAGATACCGAGATCCAGACGCCCACGTTAGAGCAAGAGTTTCAAATTCATCGCCAGGATGCCTCGTAAAAAATCATTAATTAGCCTGCTCATCAGGAAACTGCTGATTAGCAATGAAATGGCTAGTCCACTTCCAAACTAGTCTAACCCATCTAGGGTCTGCATTAATTCACCTGAACGATCGTTCGATTTCGGTAAAGGGCGATCGCGACAGCGCACCCATTAATCCCAAGACAGAGCGATCCGAGAAATGTCAGGACGTAAGTTGGGATCATCACCACGCCGATTGTTAACCACGTCACAACGTGCAAGAGCAATAACAACGCATAGCCACTAGAAACAACTGCCATAAGATAGATTTGAGCGATCGAACGATGAAATCCGGTGAATAACATCGTTTGTAACGTTGCGACTAAATTAACCGGGACAAGAACGGCACAAATGGCAATGCAATGAGAACGAGAGAATTCAAACAAAACATTAAGTTCGAGCATTTATGTTGTCCACATAATGTTATGACCTTAGAATAGCTGCTGATTCGTTTTCAGCCAAATTTAAGAGAAATGTTTGAAAAGTATCCATCGTTCTACCCTTCCTCTCTAAAGTCCTCAATTTTGGGAGGCTTCCGCTCCGAATTTCCCCCAACTTTGGGAGCTAGGGGGCGAATTCGGGTGATCGTTGCAGTTTTTCAAACATCCTTTAAGAAATCTGGGTAATTATCGCAATCCAATTGCATAATTGGAGCGTACTCATTCGTATCGATCGATAGATCAAGGATTGAGCCATGCCATCTGATAAATCAAAATCTCTGCTAAAGCTCGCCCCCTGAATCAAGTAGGTCTCCTAGACAGCTTAGAAACTTTTTCTGA
>JAAUSF010000174.1 GCA_012033255.1 Cyanobacteria bacterium RU_5_0 | reverse complement strand
CGAAAAGTAACACAGGAGTTTAAGGAAACAATGCAAATTGTATTTGATGAATTGTTACCGAAGTGGAATTACACAGCCAAACCTCAGACCATGTAATCTCCGGTCTTATTTAATCCTCGATCCTAAGAGATTATCCAATCTTATGACCTTAGCGATCGGCTTTCTCCGTGGCGCGTCATTCGATTGCTTCTTCTAATTCCGGACGATCATGATTGAAACAGTCAGGCGGCTATTTTGGGGCTGTCCGTTGGTTGAAGCGGGTTCAAATTCCCATTTTTCTACCAAGCATACCGCGACCCGAACATAGGCTGCACTGAGATTCTGTTGTCTGGGTAACAGTCTCGGTTCAGCCACACTGCCATCCGCTGCGATCGTTACTTCCATCTCGACGGGTGTTCCCAACACTTCTGAAAAGCCTTGATCTTGCCCTGTTTCAGCCGTTTCCGAATCGAGCGAGGCTAAGCAAGATAGATCGACAGGCTGCGTTTCACGGATAGGATAAGCAGCAGTTTCAGAAGCGATCGGCTCTGGTGATGATGATGGGCTTAGGTCAACTGTTACTGTAGCGATTAACTCAGTGGTGACTGGAGTGCGATCGACCAAAGTTTGACCTAGCAAATCTCCGTCGGTACCAGAGGAAGGAGGACTTCCAGGAGGGACAGAGGTGATCGATGGGAGAGGGGGTAGTTCGTCACTTCCCTCGGAATTACCGTCTAGCGGCAACGACGAATCAGCAGAAGTTGATGGGTTCGCATCGGGTGTAGGTGTGGGTGTGGGTGTAGGAGAGGGGGCAGGGGTCTGAGGCGGTAAGTTTGATGGCTCTGGTTCTGGTAAAGGCTCAGAGGGTGTCTCAGAGGGTGTTGGGGTTGGTTCTGGGGAAGGCTCCTCAACTAAAGGAGATGGGCTAGGCACGATCGTTGGCTCAGGCGTCTGAGGGGCGAGAGCAATGTTGTCTGAGTCAGGTACGCTCTGATTAGGTGCTGGAGCAATTGGAGCAGGTTCGGTGGGTGCTGTGGGTTGAGGAGAAGTTGACTGAGGCGGGGCGGTTTCACCATCTGATGCCGGAATCTCAATCAGATCGATCGCTACTGCGCCTGTCTCCTCTGGATTTGCCAACGATCGATCGAGCCAGGGTAGAGCAACGGTAAATAGCACTCCATGCGCGGCAACTGATCCGCCAATTAACGCTAACCAAAGCCAGGGAGGATCAGGAGTTTGCCGACGGTGTGCAGGCGGTGGAGTTGGTTTCTTTCGATGGCGCACTTGTGCCATTTTCAGATACGCACCTTAAAGCACCTCAGCCTGATCATAAACGTTTGCGATTGCGACTATTCCGGAAGAATGCAAAATTAGCTGAGTGGAGGAAGATGCGCGATCGTTGTTTAACTCACAGTTTTGCCGCCTGTTGGTAAGAGTGGACGCACCACTAAAAACCCTGCCCCAAACGCCGTAATGACGATCGCCAGAATCATCAAAGTCAGCCACAATCCACCTAAGTCTCTCGGTTTTTTGATCTGAGAACTAGACGGCGGCAATCCTTTCTCTTCTGTAAATAATTCTGCGAATGGATTAGGTTCAATCGGTCTGAGTTTAGCGGCGATCGCAGAAGCGGATGCCGCCTCTTCAGAACTCGGCGGAACCGGGTCAGAAGGCGCAGGACTCGGAGGTTGCTCAGACGATTGAGCCAGAGTCGCAGAGGGTTCAGAACGTTTTGGCGACTCAATCAATGGCTGCAAACTGGAGACCGACTGCACTACACGCTTAATTTCCTGTCGAAACTTTTGATTTTGCAGCGTTAATTCTTGGTTTTTAGCATTGAGCGAGTCTACCATTGCCCGCGTCGCTTGCAGTTCTGCTGCCAGTTCTCGATAAACCGAGATAGGCACAGAAGGGGAGGCTGACTGAGCAGAAGCCGCAGAATTTCGTGATGCCGCATCAGGATTAGACTTCGATTTCATCGTTTCGAGCTAAGAGTTTGATAAATTACAGCATGTCTGGAGAATATATGCCCATGAATCTTAGTTGAATTTAAAATTTCTGGCATCAATTCCTTGAGCAATTCATCCAAAGATTTGTCACAGAGCGAAGATGGGGGATGGAGCTACCGTCTTCATCCTTTACCCTAGAATTTCCCGTTAGCCTGCATTAGCATATTCACAACCCTCCTCTCATCGAAATGTAACGTATGAATCTTTTAACTCAAGTGCTTCACCTGGTGGGATCGGGCGCGATCGCTTATATTACGGCGCGGAATTTGCGCGATCGTCGCACTCGTCCAGCTCTGTTAGCAGGATTTCAATTGGCTGAATCGGGTTCTGTTCCATTTTTAGAGGCATTGAGTCAACGAGCCGCTAGTGAAGGAGATGCCTGGTTGGCAGAAAAATTGGCTCAACATGCTGAAGATGAGCGTCGGCATGGTCAAATTTTTGCTCATGCGTTGAAGCAATTGAATAAGCAGGTGATCGATTTCAAGGCAACGCAGGAAAGGGCGATGCAGGACAAGCAACGCGAGGGTCAGGCAACCGATCGCCGTCGTAGCCCTTTTTTTGATGCCTACTACAAGGGCTATTCTAGGGAAGATTTAGCGCCCGATCGTATTGACTGGATTGTTTTTTTTGCCAGTACTCATATCCTGGAACTGGATGCCCATAAGGATTTTATTCACATGGCGAACACTCTCCCTGATACGGATGCAGCAAGTCTGAACTTGAAAAAGGGACTCCTGAGCATTGCTCAAGATGAGCAAGGTCATGCGGCCTATTTGCTAGAGGCAATGGAGCGCTGCTTGCCTTATGCAGAGGTAATCACGCTTGTAGATGACTGGCGGACTCGCAAAGTCGATGCGTTGCTGGCGATGGTGAATCGTTTGTTGGAAAAAGGAGGGAAGTTCCCGTCAATGGCGCGAGATGGAATACCGACTGAGATGTCGGATGCGATTGATGAGCGATCGGAAGAACAACCTCGCCTCGTTACAGCATAGAAGTCTGTTTCAAGATGAAAACGACCCGAATTTGCTAAGACGGAGGAGGTGGTAACGATGTTGCTGCCTCGAAATTACCCCAACTAGAGGAAGCGAAGTTGTGATATCCCCTTTCCGTCTTGCACTCTTACTCCTGGTGGCTGTAGCGGCTTGTAGTCCGCAGTCTACTCAACCCCAAGTGTCTGAGTCTCCAGATGCCGTTGAACCCAGCCTCACGGATAGTCCAGATGCCGTTGCCGCAAGCCCAGAGCCGCAAGCCTCTAAGAATGTTATCCAGACTGAACCCCTCTCCCCTGAACCGATTCGGATTACACTAGCTGATTTACCTCAGCCTTTCGCAACAGAGAGCGCATCTAAATCGCCTAATGTCGTTCCGATTCCATCCGATGCCTCGCTAAATGTGCCTGACGGCTTTGTGGTAAATGTGTTCGCAGAAGGCCTCGATCGCCCTCGGTGGCTTGCCCTCACTCCCTCCGGGGATGTGTTGGTGACAGAAACGCGACAAAATCAGATTCGGTTGCTGAGCGATCGCGATGGAGATGGGGTTGCCGAAGTGAATCAAGCCGAAAATCAGGTATTTGCCAATCAATCTAATGGCCTGAATATTCCCTTTGGCATGGCGTTCGCAGGCGATTATTTCTTCCTGGGCAACACGGATGCTGTGTTGCGCTTCCCCTATACTACTGGTCAAGAGCAACTTTCAGGAACGGGTGAAAAAATTGCGGATCTACCTGGAGGCGGTTACAACCAGCACTGGACGCGCAATGTGGTGGCGGCTCCAGATGGACAACAAGTTTATGTATCGATCGGTTCTCGCTCCAATGTAGACGAAGAAGAACTTCCTCGCGCTTCTGTGCAAGTGATGAATCTGGACGGCTCTAACCTCCAAACTTTTGCTTACGGACTTCGCAATCCAGTTGGGCTAGATTTTCATCCCACTACAGGCGATCTCTATACCACGGTCAACGAACGCGACGGATTAGGAGATGATCTTGTCCCCGATTATTTCACCCATATCCAACAAGGCGAGTTCTACGGCTGGCCCTATGCCTATTTCACCCCCAATTTGCTTGATCCACGCCAAAGCATTGATGGACGCAGCATTAACCCCGATCTTGCTGCACAAACCCACAACCCTGATGTGCTATTCCAAGCACACTCTGCGGCTCTCGGTGTCCAATTCTATGACGGCACTACCTTCCCAGAAAAATACCGAAACGGGGCATTCGTTGCCTTTCGAGGCTCCTGGAATCGTAACCAAGGCACAGGCTATAAAATTGTCTTTGTTCCCTTTGGGCAAGATAATCGCCCGATCGGACATTACGAGGATTTTGTCACCGGATTTCTGACCGAGCCATCTGTCCCGACGACATGGGGACGCCCTGTTGGAGTCTTGATTCTTCCGGATGGTAGCCTTCTCTTCACCGAAGAAGCGAACGGTCGAATTTATCGAGTGCAGCATACAGCGATTACTTCAAGGTAATTCCGAACCTGCTGAAAGAGTGTCTAACTATGAATCACGAACTATGAAAACCAAAGGATTTCATCATGTGGCGATCATTTGCTCAGACTACGAAAAGTCAAAACATTTCTATGTCAATATTTTGGGGTTTGAGGTGATTCAGGAAACGTTTCGATCGACTCGGAATTCCTACAAGTTGGATTTGCAAGTGGGCGAAAGGGATGCGATCGAACTCTTCTCATTCCCCAACCCACCTGAACGAGTCAGCCGTCCAGAAGCTTGTGGCTTAAGACATTTAGCCTTTGAAGTAAACGACATTGATGCCACTGCAACTTATCTACAATCTCAGGGCATCGCCGTTGAACCCATCCGTCTAGACGATCTCACAGGCAAACGCTTCACCTTCTTCCGCGATCCCGATCATCTCCCTCTAGAAGTCTATGAGCAATAAATGGGGTAGGGTGTAGGAGAAGGGTATGGAGAGGAAATCGATGGAGAACTTCCAATGCTTAAAGTAGTAATTGGATGTTAGAGATCACGAATCCGAGATTAGAATTAGCCACCTCTTCATCCTTCATCCTTCATCCCTCATCCTTCATCCTTCTACCGTGACCCACCCCGACTCCCTCCGTACTCTTCTCCAATCCGTGGCTCTGGGCGAAGTTAGCCCGGAGATGGCATTGGATGAACTGAAATACTTTGACTTTGAACCGATCGCCGAATTCGCCAACATTGACCACCATCGATCGCTCCGCACAGGCTTCCCAGAGGTAATTTGGGGACTGGGTAAAACACCAGAGCAAATTGCTCAAATCATGTTAGCGATGCGGCAGCGCAATCCAGTTGTGATGGCAACGCGGATTGAGCCAGAAGTGTATGCCCAACTTCGCTGGCAAGTTTCAGATTTGCAATACTATCAACTGGCGCGGATTTGTGCGATCGTTCCTGTCGATCTTCAACCTCGCTATCCCGGCACGATCACGCTTTTGTCAGCCGGAACCGCCGATTTAGCTGTAGCCGAAGAAGCTGCTGTCACCGCAGAGCTTTCTGGATTCCAGGTCAAACGGCTTTGGGATGTTGGTGTTGCCGGAATTCATCGCCTGTTAAATAACCGCCAAGTCATTGCTGATGCGGATGTTTTAATTGTGGTTGCCGGGATGGAAGGCGCACTGCCTAGCGTTGTTGCAGGTTTAGCCAATTGCCCTGTTATTGCCGTTCCGACTAGCATTGGGTATGGAGCCAGTTTCAACGGATTGGCTCCCTTACTGACCATGCTCAATTCTTGTGCAGCAGGGATTGGCGTGGTCAATATTGATAATGGGTTTGGTGCGGCAGTCCTCGCTGGACAAATTCTCCGCACGGCCCAACGATTAAATGTCGATCGCAACGGTTAAAAGCCAAGTCGGAAATCAAAAATATTGAAAATAATGAATAGATTACATCCTGTATCTTACTTTGTATTTGAATTTGCTCAGAGAGCAAGTCTGAAGGAGTGAGTTAAATGCCTACTACCCCATGTCACATTATTGTAGAGGGGAATCCTTCTATTATCTATGCCAGTAGAAATGGTTCTCCCACCAAAGTGCTTCCCATTCTCAATCGATTTCTTGATACATTTTGGCAAGAACGAGATGTCTCTGGTGAGATTTGCGATACGCCTGAATGTTTGGTTGCCCAAATTGTTGTTCGATTCGGGTTTGAGATGTGTGAAGATGATTATTCAAATCTGCGTGTGGGAGTTGAGTATTATCCAGATGTGAAGTATTTGTATTGGATTGGCGGAGATCGTAAGGTTCAAGTCTGGGTTCCAGAACAAACCTACCGTGAGAAGCCAGAGTTGGGATTGAAAGGATGTCGAGCATTAGTGGCTGACGTGAAATAACTTGAAATTATAAATAAAAGGCTGTTATTAATGAGTAACCAGATTAAGCAAGATCAAGCATTTGGAATTGTGCCAATTTTACGTCACAAGGATGGCGATCGTTTTCTCTTGATCCAACATTTGGCTGGACATTGGGGGTTCCCCAAAGGGCACGCTGAGACAGGAGAATCTGCTGTCGTTGCAGCTTGTCGAGAACTTGAAGAAGAAACCGGAATTCGCGGTTATCAACTGTTGGAACAGGTCTCATTCAGTGAACATTATAGGTTTATTAAAGATGATAAAACGATCGAGAAAACCGTAACGTATTTTCTGGCAGTTGTGCAATCAAAAGAGGTGGTTTGCCAAGCCATAGAAATTAAAGATTATGTTTGGGCAACGTTTGATGTGGCGATCGGCAGAATCACCTTCGATCAAGCTAGGCAAGTTCTGATTCAAGTCAATCAATATCTAACATCAGAATTGAGAACTGAAGCCTAAGAACCTACTTAATGAAGCTTAAGCAAATCATCAGGTCATGCTCTTGTGGGACAGGCGAGACGCCCATCCTCGACACTGGGCAGGCAAGATGCCCACCCCACAATAACTGGTATTTATAGCGACAGCCACTTGGGTTAGGACGGGGTGCAGGGGTTCACCCCTGGTTGAGGGCGAAGCCTCCACACCCCCTTTAATTCCGAGTTTACTTCTGAAGGAGGTAGGCAATTTTGTTAAATCATGTTAAGAATAGTAACAAACAATGGGCGCAACATGACAAGTGTGCAGCCAAAGTGTGGTTCTACCCTTTCGCATGAGGAATTGCTCAGTGACACCATCCTTACGAATTCAAGCCATAAACGAGTCTCTAATTGCAGAGTTTTTTCGTCGATCTGCCGGACAGTGGCGATCGGAGCGGCGCTATTACACACTGCCGGATGGGGACACTAAAGAGATGGTGAGCCTGATTACCATTCGTTTCCTGACTCAGGGTTGTGATGAATTGCGACACTTGGCTCAACTGCACCAGTTAGTCGATGAAACAGCGATGTTTTGCGGGGCTGAAGTCACTTGGAATAGCGCCGATTCGGTTTCGGGACGCAAACAATCCCAAGGATCTACGCTGTTTGGTGCGTTGGGAGCGGTGTTATGTCGCGATCGTGGTTTTGCCACGATTCAACCTGTCACTGCCCAGTTTCACTTCACTAACCGCGAAACCCTTTGCCTACGTACTGAATACGAAGGGTCTGTTTTTGAAGAAGAACTCAAACTGATCGGGCAGCAATACCGCACTCGCCAAACCATTATCTCTCGCGCAGGCGAACAGCAGATGATTGGGCAATATTTGGAAAAACGGATAGGTTAATTTAGATAAATATTTTGTATATGGGCGAACGGCGGTTCGCCTTCATACATAGCGCGATAACCGATCGATTAGCAATTCGTAGAATTTTTCTACGTTCACTGTTTGTATCACGTTTACATTAGGAGATTTCCCAGTGAGTTGCCACAGATCTACGATCGTGCAGCCGATCGTGCGATCGCTAGTGGTTTCAACGTCCACAAAGAATTCTCGACCTGTGAATAAATCAGGCTGAATCAAGTAGGCAATCACACAGGGATCATGAAGCGGACTTCCAGGCATTCCATATTTTTCGATGTCATAGGAACCATAAAAAGCGAGTAGATCGGCTGCCGCTTGACTAACAGGAGTGCCAATCGAGCGAATCTTCTCCAATCGATCGGGCGTCGTGAGTACCTGATGCGTCACATCCAAGCTGATTATTGTCAACTTGAGCGTACTACTGAACACGACCTGAGCAGCATGAGGATCAACGTAAATATTGAACTCTGCTAAAGGAGTGACATTGCCATGCGTAATTGCCCCGCCCATCATGACTACTTCTCGGATTTTGGGAGTAATTTGGGGTGCTTTAATCAGCGCGATCGCTAAATTTGTCAACGGACCCAAAGTTGCCAATGTAATATCACCGTCTGACTGCATCAGCGTCTCGATCAAAAAATCTACCCCATGCTGAGCCTGCAACGGCATAGTCGGTTCAGGCAGTTCTGTGCCCTGGAGTCCGGTTGTTCCATGAGCATATTCAGCCGTTTCTAATGATCGCAGCATGGGGCGAGGGCATCCTGCATAGACGCGCATGGTCGATCGTCCAGCAAGTTCGCAGATTTTTCGGGCATTCGTCTGGGTCAATGAGAGTGGAACATTTCCAGCAACAGTCGTGATCCCCAGAACATCCAATTCGGCAGAGGCAAACGCCAGGAGAAGGGCGATCGCGTCGTCTACGCCGGGATCACAATCGATGATGATAGGGTTGGTGGTCATGCGTTTTGCTAAAATTCTTAAAAAAGACGATTAAAGTCTCAGATCCACCGCAATTCGATGAGCGCAAGCAAATCCAGAAAACGCAACGGCATTTAAACCTTGTCCAGGGAAGGTGCTATCGCCAACGCAATAGAGTCCGGGAGTCGCCGTGCGGTTGAAGGGCATTCCAAGTAGCCCCAAAAGTTTCCGGCGAGGGATAGGTCCATAAGTGCCGTCAATGCGTCCGAGGAAGCGGCGATGTGTTCGGGGAGTGCCAACTTCTTGATAGTCAAGGGCGGCGGCTAGACCAGGGAATATGGCTTCGAGGCGGCTAATAATCCAGGCGGCGATTTCTTCCTTCTTCGCCTCATAATCTTTCGAGGATAAGCCTTGCCAATCTTCAATCCAGCTTGGTGTGAACGAATGAATGATGTGATACCCCGAAGGAGCGAGATCAGAATCAAGCAAGGTAGGAATAGAGACAAAAATAGTGCCCATCGCCGATTCCATGCGTGCCCAATCCTCTAGCAGAATATGATGACACTCTGTTCCTGGCAGCAAGACATCGGCTTTAACCCCCAAATGAAGGCTGAAAAAACTAGGAGATTTTTGATAACGCTGTTGCCACTTTTGCTCTGCTTGAGGCATGGTGTTTTTGGACAGGAGCCGTTCAAAGGTGTCCCATCGAGTCGCATTAGAGACAATTCGCTTCGCTCGGAAGACTTCACCTGAGGCGAGTTTGACTCCTGCGGCTCGTCCATGCTCTAGAAGGATTTCGCTGACCCTAGCCTTGTAGAGGATCTGGCTTCCGGCTTTTTCCAGTCCTTCAACCAGCTTTTGAGCAATCTGCCCGACGCCACCTTTGGGGTAATTGATACCGCCATAGTGACGATCGCTGAATACCATTCCTGCGTTAATCATCGGAGTTCGCTCTGCCGGAACGACCGACCAGCAGTAGCATTCCATGTCAATGAATTTCAGCAGATTTGGGTCTTGAATGTAGCGACGGGCAATATCTCCAGCATTTTGAGGCAAATATTTCACTAAGCCGAGGCAAGCGAATGGATGCTGGAAAAAGACTCGCGTCAGATATCGGGGTTCTTCCAGTGACAGCAGTTCCATTGCGTTCAGGCAATTAAAGACCTTCCAGCATTCCCCATAAAATTGCCGGATTCCCCGCTCTTCATGAGGGAAATAAGCAATCAATTCTTGCAAAAATTTCTCATACTTTCGATGAACTTTTAAGTCTAAATTTCCCGGTAGGTGATAATGAATTTGCACCGGATCTGGAATAGTTTCTAAGTTAATATTCACAGCTTCTAAGGCACGAGCCAGCAGATTGGTAGTGCCTTGGCTACCGAAACCAAAAATCATTGAGGCTCCTACATCAAAGCGATAGCCTTGCCGCTCAAAATAGCCTGCGCTTCCTCCGGGAATTAAGTAGCGTTCTAACACCAACACGGCTGCCCCTTTTGCCGCAAGTTGGGTAGCTGTGACGAGTCCACCAATGCCAGACCCAATCACGATGACATCAAAGAGATCAGATGAAGTAGGGGATGTGGAATGCTGAAGTAAAGAATTTGGCTGCTGATTCGGATACTGGGACGACTGAGAAACGACAGACATAGACGATCGCACGATACCTCTTCTATTCAGTCTATCGGGCTGTTGTCCAAAAAAAATGGGGGATCGATCGATTGACCAACCCCACCTGCCGATCCTTTGAGAGGAGAACACTATGGCTTAATGATAGTCTTATTGAGAATAGCTGTCAATACTAATGCAAAATATTTGCAATAAAAGCGTATCGGATTGGGCTACCGTGTATACAGATCTCGGTTGGGATGCCAAAGTGTTGCAAGATTCCCCTAAATCCCCTTTAAATCTTGCGCGGACTTCGGCATATGATCAGCCCGTGAACAGCGCGAAGCGATCGCCCCTCTTGATCCCTTTTTCTTTTACCTTCTCCAATGACCAACGATGAACTTTTGCAACTAATCGATCGTGCTGCCAGAGGCAAGAAATTCCTTTACCTGAACACGAGGACAGTAAAGAAATAATTAGTGATTTAATAAAAGCTCTGCTCGAAGAACTGGATATTGAATTCAGAAGTCTTGCTTCCACGACATTCAAAAATAAACAGATGGCTCAAGGCATCGAACCTGCTCAGTGTTTTTACATTCAAAATGAGGCAAAAAATTCGCGGCAAGAAACGACTTGATTTGGCGATCGATCCTCCTCCCGATTTAGCACTAGAAATTGATGTCACCTCCCGTACCCA
>JAAUSF010000173.1 GCA_012033255.1 Cyanobacteria bacterium RU_5_0 | reverse complement strand
AACGCTAATTCAAACCGACTTGTATCAAGAGAGTTTCGATGATATGAGTCAGCCCTACGTATGATTTGTCATTTTGGTTTTGCGTGGGGTGCAGGGGTTTCAGCCCCTGCGCGTGGGGCGCAGCCCCACACCCCCCTTACCCATCAAAACAAACGTGACAGAGTACTAGCCTGAAGGTAGAAAAATGCCGAGAATAGACATTAGTAAAAGGCTTTATGGCAATCCAAGCGAATAAATATGTGATGGAAGCGGAACTCGCGGGGCATTATCAGGTCGTTCAATATTTAGGGGGAGGTGGCTTTGGGCAAACGTTCTTAGCTCAAGATAATCATTTGCCAGGACAACCGCTTTGCGTGGTTAAGCAACTCAAGCCAATGACGCGAGAGCCACGGGAGCTTGAAATTGCCAAACGATTGTTCGATCGCGAAGCTGAAACCCTCTATCGCTTGGGAAGCCATGATCAAATTCCGCGATTGTTAGCGCACTTTGAGCAAGACCAGGAATTTTATCTAGTTCAAGAGTATATTCCGGGGCAAACGCTCGATCGCGAGATCAGACCTGAAAAACCGCTCTCTGAAAGCGTTGTGATTGAAATATTGCTTGATGTACTGCAAGTTCTGGCATTCGTGCATCAAGAGCGGGTGATCCACCGCGATATCAAACCCTCTAACTTGATTCGGCGTAGCAGCGACAACCGGATTATCTTGATTGATTTTGGAGCCGTCAAGGAAGTGAGCAGTCAGACGGTTCTGGCAACGGAGCAAATGCATCGGACGATCGCGATTGGTTCTCCAGGCTATACCCCTAGTGAGCAAAGTGGCGCTTTTCCGCGCTTTAGCAGCGATATCTATGCTCTCGGAGTCGTGGCGATGCAGGCATTGTCGGGCTTAAGACCGATCGATCTGCCGCTTGATCCGGAAACGGGGGAGATGTCTTGCACGGCATTTAGTGATCAGATGCCAGTGACACCAGGGTTTGCCGCCATTCTCAATAAAATGGTGCGCTTTGATCATCGTCTGCGCTACAAGAATGCCGCAGAGGCACTGCAAGCCCTACGACTGTTTCTTAACTCTGGAGAATATCAGGAGTCTCAGTCTCAAATCATCACAGTTCCGTTTCCAGATTCGCCTTCGGTGAAGACAGAGGCGATCGAGCCAAATAGCCGGTTACCAACTCAAGCGTCTTCGACTGAACCCCTCAAGTTCAACCTTCCAGGTGAGGTGCGGAAACGGTTAGAACGGTTGGTTGCTGAAGTCGTGGGTCCGATCGCCCCGTTGCTGCTGGAATTGGCTTTAGAAGAGGCTCAAACCTCGCAAGCATTGGTAGAACATCTGAGTGCAAACGTTCCAAAGGAGCGACGATCGCAGTTTCAGCAGCAGGCAGATGAGATTCTCTGGGCGATTGGCGCAACTCAACCGCAAAACCAGTCTTCTGTCACTGATCCTCCCCCTTCTGTTCCGTCGTCTATGCCGATTCCGTCGTCTATGCCGATCGCTCGTACTATCATCACGCCTCAGCCCGTCATCACACCCCAGTTTCTCAAGCAGTGTGAGGTCGAGTTAGCTCGATCAATTGGCCCCATTGCTGCCATGTTGATTCAGCACATCCTATCCGAAAATCCTTATCTATCTCCAATCGAGTTGGTTGATGCCTTGATTCAGCATATCCCTGATTCTAAGGCGGCAGAAGCGTTTCGTCAGCGTCTAATTGCTTTGCTTTAAGATGTTAATCGCCACTAATAGACTTGTTTTCATGCGGTTAAATGAAGCCGCGAGTTTGCCAATTTCATCATTTGATTCTTGCGTAAATTCAGCCTCTAAATTGCCCATGCTGACTTCGTTAGCAACCCGTGAGATGCGATTTAGAGGATGGATGATCACCCGTTTTAACAACAGGTTGATGATCAAGAGTGCTACTGCAAACATCAAAGCAAGCAGCCCTACAAAGAGCATGGACGATCGACGGGCGCTGTCAATCAAGCCTGTTGTCGGGACAGAAATCACCTGGGCACCGATTATTTCATTGAGTTGCCAACCAAAGCCATTCTCTCTGCCATAGGTCGCAATCTGGCTAGCAGGAGCGGCTTCTGGGATACTGTGACAGCGCAGACAGTCTTGCTCGGTGACAGCGATCGGTCGGGCAATGTAGAACAAATTTCTGCCAGGGAACTGGCGATATCCGGTTAGTTCTTGGAGTTGGCGATCGCTGCGAAACTGCTCAACAATTTGAGTTTCAAATTCATCCGCTTTATCCCGCAAATTGGTTGGGTTTAGGGTGGCTTCCTTATAGAAAAAATCTTTGTAATCTGGATCGGCACGAAGATATTCCACCACTTCACGGGCAGAGTAATTAGGTACTGTTTGAGGTAAAAATTGTCGATCCGTTTCCAATCGAGGATTTAATTCCGGCGCAATTTGTAAAAGGGTATACTGTCGAACTGAAAGTAGGGTCTTCAGGAGCAATGCAGCTCTAGTAACCACTTCGCGTTCAGTGGTGTAGTTTAGCAATGTAGAGAATGCTAATCCACTCAGCAACACCGTACAAACGAAAATTGCAACCAGTATCAGGTTAAATTTGTTGCTTAACTTTAAATTCTTTAACATCATTAGCTCCGGAATCGTTTGAATCCTGTTGGCTTAACTCAAGCAAAACAGTAGAAAGCAAACACTTATCCTTGAAGAACTCTACTATTTGATACAGAGTCAAGCCAACCACTCTGTCATGATTGTTAGAGTTTAATGCCTTGCAATCCAACATTTACTCTTAAAAACTTTTCAAGCTTTAGCATAAATTTGAGTCGGGGGTTATGGTTAGGCGATCGAAACGATGGTGGACAATTCTTTTTGTTGTGATGGCAGCAATTACCGTCACGCTTTCCAATTGCACTCAGCAGAATACGACCACTTCAGAAACCAGTCCCTCTGCGGCAAACGCCAGTACGATCGTGTTTGGGTCAGTTGGTGATCCAACCAGTTTGGAATCGGGCAACGTCATCGATGGCTATTCGATCTATGTGCAACAGCAAATTTACGATCGCCTGCTCGATTTTGAACCCGGTTCTACTAAACTGATCCCGGCACTGGCAACCGAATGGTCAGCGTCCGAAGATGGTTTAACCTGGACATTCAAACTGCGGGACGGTGTTAAGTTTCAAGACGGGACAGACTTTAATGCAGAAGCGGTCAGAGTAAATTGCGATCGTTGGTGGGACCCGAATGATCCGCTTGGCTTTCGAGATGCCGGAAGAACCTACGAAATCTGGTCAAACTTGTTTAGCGGCTTCAAAGGCACCGAAGAGTCGCTCCTGCAAGAGATTCGCGTGCCCGATGCCTCTACGATCGAGTTTGTCTTGAAACAGCCGTTTGCGGCTTTCCCATCTGCGATCGCGTCTGGTTATTTCGGGATTGCCAGTCCGATGGCGATCGAAAAAGCCGGAGCCGATTATGGGCTACCCAGCGTGGGAGCGGTTGGCACGGGCGCGTTCAAGTTTGTTGAGTGGCGTCCTGGTGAGCGCATTGTCTTGGAGAAAAACCCGGACTACTGGAAAGAAGGCTTGCCCAAGTTGCAGCACGTGATTTTCCGCCCGATCACCGAAGCGACCGCTCGACTGGCAGAACTACGGACAGGCACGATCGATTTTGCCGAGAATCTTTCACCAGAGCAGCGCCAGGAAATTCAAGACGACCCTAATTTGAAGGAATTGCGTCGTCCCTCGTTTAACACGGGCTACTTTGCGCTCAATCCGGCATATGAACCCTTGGCGAAAAAAGAAGTGCGGCAGGCGATCGCGATGGCAATTGACAAAAAAGCCCTCGTCGATGCTTTCTGGTCTGGACTGGCAACCACTGATGCCCACTTCACACCTCCCTCAATGGCAGAATACCAGGATGCCAGTTTGACTGACTATGAATACAACCCAGATAAAGCCAAGCAAATGCTCACACAAGCGGGCTACCCCGATGGCTTTGACCTGGAAATTTGGTATGTACCCATCAACGGCGCGTCTTTCCCCACCCCCAAACCGATCGCCGAAGCCTGGTCAGCCGACCTGAGTACGATCGGGATTCGCGTCACCCTCAACACCAAAGATTGGGCAGCCTATTTAGCCGATCGCGTCAAAGCCCCCGGATTTCAATCCTTTATGCTCGGCTGGACAGGCGACTATGGCGACCCCGATAATTTCTACTATCCTCACTTTGGTCCGGGTAGCACGGCTGATATCGGAAACTGGAAGAACGATCGCGTCTTCCAACTGCTCGATGAGGCGCGTCAGGAAAACGACGCATCTGAACGCGCCAAGATGTATGCCGAGGTAGACCGAATTTTGTTTGAAGAAGCCTTACGACTGCCGATCGTCCACTCTGAGCCGCTACTGGCGCAACGAGCAACTTTATCCGGCTGGACACCTAGCCCCCTCGGTTCCGAGTCATTTGAGGCGATCGAGAAGCCGTGATTTTTCACTAATTCTCATTCTGAATAACCAGCCGTTCTTGAAAGAAATCAGTCGTCACCACAGACATTGGAGTAAAATCCCAGGGCTGAAGGCGGGTAATGCCAAGCAGCTTAAAGGCATCTCGTTGGCTAAATTTGGAGAATTGTCGCTTCGTTTTAGATTTGTGAGTCATAATTTTTGAACCATTAGGATTTAGATTGAGGCCTGTCACAAAACTAAAGAGAGATTCAATCAATCTTTGATAATCGTTAAGAACTAAACACAGTTTGGCAGTTGACATATTACTATTTCATCCTGCACCGATCGCACGTTTCGCGGTCAGGCTGCTTAATGCAGTCATTGCTGTAAGAACCGCTACTGCAAAAAACGATTGAATTCCTGAATCTTAATAAATGCGCCTAGGTATATCAGTCACGTCTGGGAAATTGAATACTCCCGATCAATAAAAATGCATTTACAGAGGAACCAATTAACATGATCAGGCGATTGAAACGATGGCAAGCAGCCCTTTGCGTCTTGGTGGCTATCCTGACCGTAACGCTCTCTAACTGCGCTCAGCAAGCTCCGACCCCTTCCACTGAAGGCGGTAACAGTCCATCTGGATCTCCGGCTGAATCCACAGCACTTGTGTTTGGCTCACCGGGCGATCCAAAAAGTTTAGAGCCAGGGAATGTTGAAGATGGTAATTCCCTCTATGTGCAACAGCAAATCTACGATCGCATCGTCGATTATAAAGACGGCTCCACCGAACTTGAACCTGCCCTGGCAACCGAATGGTCAGCGTCCGATGATAATCTAACCTGGACATTCAAACTGCGCGAAGGAGTCAAGTTCCACGATGGCACCGAATTCAATGCTGAAGCCATCAAAGTCAACTTTGAACGCTGGTGGGATCCGAATCATCCGCTCGGATTCCGCGATGCAGGCAAAACTTACGCGATTTGGGAAGGGTTGTTTGGCGGCTATAAGGGCGACGAAGATTCCTTGCTGCAAGCCGTCAATACTCCCGATGAATACACCGTTGAATTTGTTCTAAAACAGCCGTTTGCTGCCTTTCCAGCCGCGATCGGTTCCGCCTACTTTGGAATTGCTAGCCCCACCGCGATCGAACAAGCCGGAGCCGACTACGGAATCGCCGGTTCACAAGCCATCGGCACCGGGCCCTTTAAGTTTGTAGAATGGCGCACGGGCGATCGCATTGTCCTGGAAGCCAACCCCGACTACTGGAACGGCGCACCTAAGTCTCAGGAAGTCGTCTTCCGCTTTATCACCGAACCCGCATCCCGACTGGCAGAACTCCGGGCAGCCAGTATTGACTTCACAGTAGACATTGCCCCTGACCAACTCAGTGAACTGCAAAGCGACGCGAATCTGAAGGAAGTCCGCCGTCCCCCCTTCAACGTTGGCTATCTGGCACTTAATCCTAGCTACGAACCTCTGGCAAAGAAAGAAGTGCGACAGGCGATCGCGATGGCACTCAACCGCAAACAAATCGTAGACTCTTTCTGGTCTGGGTTGGCAACTAGCGACGGTCAATTTATGCCCTCCTCTCTGAAACAATACCAAGACGCCAACTTGGGAGACTACGAATACAACCCCGACCAAGCCAAACAGATGCTAGCCGACGCAGGCTATCCCAACGGCTTCCCATTAGAACTCTGGTATATGCCCGTCTCGCGTCCCTACTTCCCCACCCCCAAACCGATCGCCGAAGCCTTCGCCGCCGACTTACAGGCAGTTGGCATTCAAGTGACACTCAACACCAAAGATTGGGCAGCTTACTTAGACGATCGCTACAAACCCCCTGGCTACCAAGCCTTCATGCTCGGCTGGACAGGCGACTACGGCGACCCGGATAACTTCATGTACTACCACTTCGGTCCTGGCGGCACCAAAGATCTCGGCAACTGGGAAAACCCAGAAGTCTTCAGACTCCTCGAAGAAGCGCGTCAAGAATCCGAGGAATCCGAACGTGCCAAACTCTATGCTCAAGCTGAAAAGATCATATTTGACGAAGCCCTCAGAGTGCCGATCGTCCACTCCGAACCCCTCCTCGCCCAACGCGCCAATCTGATTGGCTGGACACCTAGCCCCCTCAGCACCGAATCGTTCGAGACCGTCTCGAAAAGCTAACTAAACGCAATGTGCAACTTCTTTAAATTCTTGTGGGATGGATGTCCCACCCGTTCAGTTGGCAGGCAAGATGCCTACCCCACAAGACCTTAAGCTGACAGCCACAAAGTTGCACATCGCGTTACATACACTTGCTCACTGTAGGACGAACCGCCATTCGCCCCTAAGAGGAGGTGTTGCCTGTAAAAAATGAATTGGTATAAACCCAAACTCTTCCCCCATGCTCCGCTATATTGCCAAACGCCTCCTCGATCTTCTCCCCGTGATCCTGGGAATTACAATTCTCGTCTTCCTCTTTCTGAAGCTCATCCCTGGTAATCCGGCGATCGTTCTCCTGGGACCAAGAGCAACTCCAGACCAGATTGCATCTCTCTCCAAGCAACTCGGACTCGATCAACCACTTCCGTTGCAATATCTTGCCTTTATCAGCAAATTGGTTCGCTTCGATTTGGGCAAAAGCATCATTAGTGGCATCCCCATTTGGCAAGAGATCAAGACCCGTTTTCCTGCCACCATTGAACTTTCAGTCGCCGCCATGCTGATATCAATGGTGTTAGGAATTCCCGCTGGGATTATTGCAGCCGTCAAGAAAAACGGTTGGGTCGATAATATCGCCATGAGTACCTCTCTTCTCGGTGTCTCCATGCCCGTTTACTGGCTGGGACTCTTGCTGATTTACCTGTTCGCCGTCAATTTGCATTGGCTACCCCCTAGTGGTCGGCTTGGTATCAATGTAGACCTTCAACCGATTACCGGATTTTACATATTGGATTCCATTTTGACGTTGAACTTTAGAGCATTAGGAGATGTACTGGCTCACCTGATCTTGCCTGCGCTCACCGTTGGCACCATTCCACTCGCTATCCTGGCTCGAATTACCCGCAGCGCCATGCTAGAAGTTTTGTCGCAAGACTATATCCGCACCGCACGTGCAAAAGGACTACTAGAACGGTGGGTAATCATGAAACATGCTCTCAAAAATGCCCTTCTCCCTGTAGTCACCATCATCGGTCTTCAGTTTGGTACGCTTCTCAGTGGAGCCATTCTCACCGAAACAATTTTCTCCTGGCCCGGTATTGGCTCCTGGATTTATAACGGCATCCTGACACGAGACTATCCCGTTGTCCAAGGTGGAGTCGTGTTTGTGGCGATCGTCTTCGTCCTGATCAACCTCCTCGTCGATATCTCCTACGCCTTCCTCGATCCCCGAATCCAGTACAAATAATGGACTCCGTTTCTACTCCCCCAGTCACACAACAATCGTCGCTTCGTAAAGCGAGTCAACGCTTCTTTAAGTCGATTTCGGCTCGAATTGGGCTGATTCTGACCGTGCTGATTATCGTTCTGGCATTGTTAGCCCCAATCTTGCGACCCTATGACCCGGCGACCGCTCGTGATTTTGCCGCCCGTCTTCAGCCTCCTGGTGCAGTGCATTTGTTGGGTACCGATGGGTTGGGGCGAGATATGTTGACGCTCATCTGGTATGGCACTCGTATTTCTCTGCTGGTGAGTGTTTTGTCAGTTGGGCTAGGGTTGATTACCGGGACGCTAATGGGACTGGTAGCAGGCTATTTTCGCGGTTGGTGGGAAACGATCATTGGTTGGTTTACAGATATTTTGCTGGCGTTTCCATCGATTTTGCTAGCGATCGCCATTGCCTCGATCGATCTTAACTTCCCGCCTCTGTTCACGGCTGTGTTTAATCCAGATCTGCTCAATGTCATGATTGCCGTCGGGATTGTGCAAGTCCCGATTTTCACTCGATTAACCCGCAGTATGGTGTTGTCACTCCGAGAACAGGGCTTTGTGCAAACCGTTCGTGCCTTTGGTGCTAAGCCAGGACGAATCATTTTCTTGCATATTTTGCCATCCAGTCTTGCGCCATTGGTTGTGCAAGCAACCTTGTCGATCGGCACTGCCACACTAGAAGCCGCAGGTCTGGGCTTTTTGGGGCTGGGCGCAAAACCCCCGACGCCTGAACTCGGAACGATGTTGTCTGACTCCTTCAACAATGGCTATGCCCTTTCCAAATCCTGGACAATTCTCTTTCCCGGTTTAATGATCACGCTGATTGTGCTGGCATTCAACCTGTTAGGCGATGGTTTGCGCGACAGCCTTGACCCTCGATCGAATCGTTAACCTTCAGAGCGATGGTGCTAGCCTCCATCTTTACAGATCGTCTATGGTTAGCGGAGCTTGGGCACTGTGACGGACATACAAAACATAAACCGTTGTATCTCGAATCGCAAAAAGCACTCGGTATCTATTTCTTGTTTTCCCATGAAGCAACTGTCGAACCTCTTCAGAGAAAATCTCGTGTTCAACGGCTAAAGCACAACGTTGAGGTTTTTCGTGTAAGGTTGCGATCGCGTTCATCAAGCTACGAAACCAACGATCGGCAAAATCAGGATTATGTTCTCGATGCCAGCGATAGGCTTGTTCAATTGGGGCTTCGGCAAGTGGAGTGATTTCAACTTGAAATACCATACCGATGTTGCATATCTTGAACAAACCCCTGGATAGGGCGAGTTTGTCCAGCATTGAGTTCATCGAAGCCTTGCTGGATGCCTGCAATCGTTTCTAGCTGATCAATTAATTGACGCAGCTGAGTAGAATTAATTTTGTTGGAATCGAGGAAAGTGACGAGAACTTGGGCGCGATCGCTCACATCCTGCGGTTGCTCTGTCAGTTCAATCTGCCCGTTCTGATAAATCCCTTGAATGGTTTGCAGCATGGCTTGAAATCAAGATGAGAAGGCTTTTCAATTCTAGCGGCGATCAGGTGTGCTGTTGAAATGCCAGGGTGTTTGCTGTCTTCCAGCTTTGTCATCAGCCCTCCAGACGATAAGATGAAAAACGATCGCGCTCCCAGTCGATCGCCCCACTGTGACTTGTACCCATGACCCTCACCAAATATCGCTTCCCTGGTTTACATCTGTTCGCTAACTATCCCAAGCTGTCGATTCAAATGATGACAGTGGGACTTGTAATCACGCTCATCTTCATTCTGGCGGCGCTCTTTGCTCCGCTCATGCAAACCTGGGGATGGTTGCAAGATCCGCTTGAATCATTGGCAAATCCGATTCATCTGCCGCCCTCTTCAGACCATTGGTTTGGCACGTCTCGCCAAGGATATGACGTTTTTTCTCGCACCATTTTTGGCAGTCGGGCAGCACTCCAGGTTGTGATCCTAACAACCGTAATCAGCTTGGTGATTGGCGTTCCTCTCGGCATGGTCAGTGGCTACATTGGCGGCAAACTCGATCGATCGCTCCTCTTTGTCATGGACACGATCTACACCCTGCCAAGTTTGCTGCTATCGGTGACATTGGCGTTCGTGGTGGGTCGAGGGGTATGGAATGCGGCGATCGCCCTCAGTATCGCCTATGTGCCTCAGTACTACCGGGTTGTTCGCAATCACACCGTCAGCGTTAAAACTGAACTATTTATTGAAGCGGCGCAAGCAATGGGAGCCTCAACCTGGCGCGTTCTCACCCGCTATCTGTTTTTCAACGTAATTCAAAGTGTCCCCGTTTTGTTCACGCTTAATGCCGCTGATGCAGTCCTAGTCCTCGGCGGTTTAGGGTTTTTAGGCTTAGGATTGCCCAACGAAACCCCCGAATGGGGCAGAGATTTGCAATATGCCCTGGATGCCCTGCCCACCGGAATCTGGTGGACAACTCTCTTCCCCGGACTAGCATTGACGTTGCTCGTCGTGGGATTGTCACTGGTCGGCGAAGGATTAAATGAGTTGATTAATCCATTGTCGCGGCAGGAGTAGGGGGAAGGGGTGAAGGATGAAGGATGAAAGATGAGGGACAAATTCTCTGATTGCATTCTGCGATCAAGTACATTACTCTTATCAATTAAGCGTTTTTATCTGTAGTGGTTGAACGCAAGTCGCCTAGGGATTGGCGAGGTCTTAGGAGAGTTAGCAGCTTCTCCTAAGCCTCTAACCTACAGAACTGTCTACGGCAGTCTGTAGGCTAGGAACCATTGTAGGTTTCGAGCCAGTCCGATTGCTACTCTCTGTGGGTAGCCAGTCCTTAGGTTTTTTTATCCACACCGAAACCTAAGGAGACTCCCATGACTGAATTTTGGGGACAGATTGAAGCCCGATCGAATCCAGAGCGAGGGTCGGGCGATCGAGAGTTACTGCGAATGATTTTGGTCGGCAGTCCAGATGGAGTGCGAGAGAAGATTGCCTTTTTCCATGCGCGAGGCCTGAAAGAGCAAGGCTTATGGTCGCCCTTGTTGCCCACCCCCAATCCGGGTGAAGTGATGAGCATTTGCACTTGCTACCGCGCCAAAACCAACTAAGGATCGAGGATTAAATAAGGTGTAATTTTAGCATCCCTATCTGTAAGCTAGAGAGATAGGTAAGTCACGAGTGAATTGATGCAACCCTACCCTGCCCCCATAGAAGCCCGGATGCAACGGTA
>JAAUSF010000172.1 GCA_012033255.1 Cyanobacteria bacterium RU_5_0 | reverse complement strand
CGATCGAGAAGGGGGGATGGGGGGATGGGGAGAGTGGGAGATGGGGAGATGGGGATTTTTTGGGAGCGCCTCTGGTACACAAGAATGTGAATAACCCTGCCCAGAGTGTGACTAGGATAACTCCCCAAAGGGTGACAGCGATCCAGGCAAAGAGAGTAATGCCAATGCTAGCGAGCCAGGGGACACCAAGCCAGGTGAGGGGATGGAGTCCTGTGATCCAGGAGAGCGCAAGTCCGTGATAACCCATACCCCAGGCAATAGCGTAAAAAATTGAGGATTGCGGATTAGAAGAGACCAATACCCAAAGGGGAACGATCGCGATCCAGGCTAAAAACTCGGCGTTGGCTGGAGCGGGGGTCAAGCCCATGAGAATGCCGCTAGCAAATGCGATCGCCAACTGCCAACGGAGAGAGGGTTTGAAGAATTTCGACAAGGGATTTGATGGGGTGAAAGAGGTGATTCTGTTGATAGCATAGGGACTTTTGAGGCACGATCGCATAAGCTGGTCATCGTGGAGATTCATAATAGATATGAAGGTCGGAACGTTGGCAATGGCTATCCTCATCCTCCTGTTAAGCGGCTCTGGCTGTCGCGAGATGGAAGGGATTGAGATCCCAACGGTGACATCTGCCCGTCCTCCACAGCCAACCCTTCAGCCTCAAGGAAGCCCACAGAGCTTATTCCCGGCTGATACAGCGACTGAACTTCAGGAAATGCTGAAGGATACCGTGAAAGACGAGAGATTACCTGGAGCAACTCTCTATGTGGCGACATCGCAGGGAAACTGGATGATCGCAGAGGGGAAGGCGAATTTGGAGTCGGGAGTTGTTATGAAACCAACCGATCGCTTCCGGATTGGTGAGATCACCGATCTGTTTGTGGCGGTCGTGTGCTTACAGTTGGTGGAAGAGGGACGGTTAAAGTTAAGTGATTCGATCGTTACCTATCTTCCCAAGGAAATCACAACTCAATTGCCCAACAGCGATCGGATTACAATTCGACAACTTCTCAATCACACGAGCGGTTTACCCGATATTCGCACCGACGAGTTTTTGCAGGCGGTTCGCTCAGAGCCAACTCGTGAATGGACGGCTAAAGAGATGCTGGGATATATTTACAACTCAGAGCCAGCCCAACGCCGAGGAATGTTCTCTAAGTCTGACTCAAACTATCTTTTACTAGGACTCATCATTGAGACAGTCACAGGTGAACCCTTGGCAACCGGGTTACGCCAGCGCTTTTATGATCCTTTGAAACTAAGCAATACGTTCATGGAGGTGCGCGAACCGATTCCAGGTGGCTTTACACAGGGCTATCAGGATTGGAATAATGATGGCAAACCTGAGAATGTTACCAAGCCACTTGTCAACATTGGCTTAGGATTGGGCGATCGTGGGATGGTTTCCAATGCCCCTGATCTCGTTCGATTTTTCCAGGCTCTGCTAGTGGAAGAACAATTGCTCAACCCCGATTCGCTCGATCAGATGCTACTGACCTACGTGGGCGATGGCAAAGGGGACACCTATGGATTTGGTATTACAAATGTCTCCACTCGTTGGGGGGAAGGCATGGGGCATCGCGGAGAAGTATTTGGGTTTAAATCAGCGATCGTCTACTTACCTGTTCACGATCTGATGATTGTCGCTTGGATGAATGATGGCGATCGCCATCGCGGAAACCCCGCCGAGATCCTCGAAGACAGCCTCCACATCATCTTGGGAGAACCAGAATAGATGCAGATCCATGAATCTCGCTCCTGGTTGACGTAATTCCTGAGTATCAATCCCCTTTCAAATCTCCTTACCCAAACCTGCTTCGGGAAAGAGGGTGTTGCCTCTGTCCCGAAAGAATTTCACCTGCTCACCTTTGTGACTAGTGTGTGCCTTGGTTGCCTCATTCCAAGACAGCCAGGTTTCCTCATGAAGGAGATTCGTTTCGCAGAGATGTATCTGTCATGCTGAGGGGGCTTCATCCAGTTCATCGCTGCCATTAGAGGGTGGCACAAGGGCAACCGCTACGATCGCATCTTCCCCATCCAATCGCTGCACTTTTACTCCTGTTGCCGCACGAGACTGGCAAGAGATGGCATTGACAGTTTGCCGGATGATAATACCGCGACTTGTAACCATGATGATTTCGTCATTATCGTTGACGATTTGTAGGGCTGCGAGGCGATCGTTGGCTTTGCGGAACTTGATGGCACGTAAGCCCATTCCGGCTCGGTTTTGCAAACGAAACTGCGAAACAGGAACTCGCTTACCCAAACCGCCCATCGTAATCACCAACGCCCAAGGCCCCTGAGAACGGCAATCAACAAGCTCAAGCTCCTCAGATTCACTCGATTCGCTATCAACCTCGGCATCGCTACTTTCAGCCACGATCGCCACGATCTGACTCGGCAAGATATCCATGCTGATCAGTTCGTCACCCTCTCTGAGAGACATGGATCTGACCCCTCGTGTGGGTCGGCTCAGCGGACGCAGTTGCTCATGGTCAGTGCGGAAGTGAATCGACATTCCTTGGCGAGAGCCGATGATCACGCTGTCTTCCGCACGGGCAAGACGCACCCACCGCAGTTGGTCACTTTCTTCGAGTGAGATCGCAATCAAGCCATTGGCGCGAATATTGCTGAATGCTGAAAGTTCGGTTTTCTTGATGTAACCCTTTTGAGTCAGCATTACCAAATATTCATTGTCGGTGAATTCGGTAACAGGGACGATCGACGTAATCCTCTCTTCATGAGAAATCGGCAGCATTTGCACGATCGGGGTACCACGCGCTGTCCGAGATCCCGTAGGAATTTGGTATGCCTTGAGACAATAGGAGATCCCGCGATCGCTGAAGAACAAAATGCTGTCATGATCGCAGCAGGTGAGGAAGTGCTCAACCCCATCATCTTCCTTCATCCGAGCAGCCGCTTTCCCGCGAGTCGCCCGACTTTGCGCCTCAAACGCATTCACAGGCATCCGCTTGATGTAGCCCTGTTCAGTCAGCAGAATGATCGCTTGATCGTTCGCAATCAAGTCAGTGTCCACTAACTCCCCATCAGCACGTTCAATAACCGTGCGACGAGGATTCGCATAAGTCGCTTTCAGTTCTGCGACTTCGGTTTCGATGATTTGCAGAACCCGTTCTCGTCGTGCCAGAATATCGCGCAAATCGATAATCCGCAGTTGAAGTTCGTCATGTTCCTGCTGAATTTTCTCAGCTTCTAGAGCCGTCAATCGTCGCAGTTGCATTTGCAGGATGGCATCCGCTTGCACTTCCGAAAGCGTGTAGGAATCCATCAATTGCTGACGTGCCGTAGCCGTATCAGCCGCATGGCGAATTAAATCAATGATCGTGTCCAAGTTTGCCAGCGCGATGAGCAAGCCTTGCAGAACGTGATCGCGTTCCTCAGCTTTGCGAAGTTCAAAGCGAGTACGGCGAGTGATGGTTTCAATCCGGAAGTCCAGGAAGACTTGCAGAAATTGCTTGATGCTGAGGAGTTGAGGTTCCCCGTCCACCAGTGCCAGCATATTCACCCCAAAGTTGGCTTGGAGTGGCGTTTGTTTGTAGAGATTGTTGAGAACGACACGAGGATAGGCATCGCGACGTAGTTCGATCACAATTCGCATTCCATCGCGATCACTCTCGTCTCGAATGTCAGCAATTCCCTCTAGCCTGCGCTCGTTGACCATTTCCGCAATCTTTTCAATCAGCGCAGCTTTATTGGTTTGATAAGGCAGTTCAGTGACAATAATCGCATCGCGGCTGGGTCTTCCAGGCTGTTCGATGGTTTCGATCGCAGCGACGCCTCGCATCGTGATCGACCCTCGTCCAGTGGTGTAGGCTTCCCGAATCCCGCTTGTACCGAGGATTTGTCCACCCGTCGGAAAATCGGGACCCGGAATATACTGAATTAACCCAATATCAGTGATGTCCGGATCACGCATCAGCACCACGAGTCCATCTAACAGTTCGCTGAGGTTGTGGGGCGGAATGTTGGTTGCCATGCCCACCGCAATCCCAGAAGAACCATTCAGCAGCAATTGTGGGACACGAGCAGGCAAAACAAGCGGTTCTTGCTGGGAACCGTCGAAATTAGGCGTAAAATCGACCGTTTCCGACTCGATATCTTCCAGTAACGCATTGACCGTGAGTGCCTGCAAGCGACATTCGGTATATCGCATTGCGGCCGGTGGGTCATTGTCGATCGAACCGAAATTACCATGTCCGTTGATCAGAGGCGAGCGCATGGAGAAATCTTGCGCCATCCGCACTAAAGCATCGTAGACGGCAGTATCGCCATGAGGATGATATTTACCCAGGACTTCCCCGACTACACGGGCACACTTACGAAAGGGGCGATCGTGCGTCAACCCCAATTCATGCATAGCGTAGAGAATGCGGCGATGCACAGGTTTCAGACCGTCCCTAGCATCTGGCAATGCCCGACCCACAATCACGCTCATCGCGTATTCCAGGTAAGACCGGGACATTTCGCTCCGCAGATCCGTGGGAACAATCCGCTCCTGAGAATAAGTCATACGGTGAAAAACTCCGAGAAAGTGAGCTTTTGGTAGCTAAACGCCAAAAAATGGCAAAAATTTCAGTTTAGCTACTGAATAATTGCAAAATATTGTGTGATATCTTTAAAATTTTAGCACGATTTCCTTATCCAGAGGATCTGGACGTTCATAAGGATACCCGTGAAGTGTTAATTGTCTGGTGCTATACGGAGAGTCAATTGGGCTGTCGCTGGACGCAACATGTAGCCGCCAGAAACGCGATTCCCCACCCTATAGGAACAGAAATAACAATTCACTGTGTGACAGTTTCCAAACTGGCTACAATGGCTGAAGTAGGAATCAGGATCAACAGAGCCGACAAGAGGATAATGCCGATGAAATAAAGGGAAAACGGGTGCCCATCCAATGTGGCGCTCGATCGGACAATCCTCCCATGATTGGCTCTAGTGCAACTGCCAAGAGAGTCTCAACCATCAGTAGCATCAACGCCACCTGACTCAGTAGCCCAACCTGCTCCAACAATTGGGACAGGTTCATAGGTTCATAGTTCATCAACAATCCACATTAGAGTCTGGGCGTAACGGATACTCTCGAATTCAGAGTTTCCGGTGCGCCCTTAACTGGCACAAGGATCTTGTCGATTGTTTCGATCGCTGACTAACCTGGTAAAGAACGTTTCATAAAACTTAATCTAAAAATCACTGGATATGTGATCGCTACCTGATGGAGTAAGTTCAATGTTGAATCCAGCATCTTGCCCAGCCTCAACGAGTAGTCAATGGACAAGCTTCACCGGATTAGCTTCTCATGTGTTATCACAACCTCTGCTTGTAATTTCAGTGCTTGTTGGGCTATTTGGATTGATTAGTTTAGCCCCACGCTATCGCGGTCGCCGTCCCTTAAGAGCGTTAGTTGCCACGGCTATCTTGAGTTATTTACTCATCCTGTTTCCTCCCACCGTGAATGTGGCAGAAAAGGTGTTAGCTCGTCCCCTGCCGCATGACTCCGGTATGACTGCCGATGCCGTAGTGATTTTAGGTCGGGGTGCTGAATTGAATCCGTCTCGTGTCGCAGTTGCGGCAAAACTTTGGGAAGAAGACCGTGCCCCGCTAATTTTTGCGAGTGGGATTGTTGATGCACCGAAGATCGTCAATATGCTTCATTCTAAGGGCATTCCAGCGCAAGCCCTGGATGGAGAAGGCTGCTCTCGAACCACCTATGAGAACGCTAAATTTACGGCTGCGCTCCTGGAACCCAGGGACGTGAAGCGAATTTTGTTGGTGACAGATACCCCTCACATGTTGCGATCGCTCCTGACCTTTCGCAACTTTGGTTTTAGCGTTATCCCAGTCTCCAGTCCTACGTTTGATTTGAGCCGTCGCAATCGCACCCGCCTGGTGATGCGGGAGTATGTCGGCTTGATTGGCTATGGCTTGTTGGGACGTTACTTCACACCCGATGACTCTGCTCGAGGATTATTGTCCCATTTGGACGAACCTTCGCCACAGGAAGCGATCGTGTTCAACAATTCCTAGAGCGTGGGATGAAACGATATTGCACCTGTAAATTTTTTGTTAATTTCACAATTGGTCGGGGCAGACACGTGGGTCTGCCTTGGCTGAGAGGGCAGACACGTGGGTCTGGCTGAGAGGGCAGACACGTGGGTCTGGCTGAGAGGGCAGACACGTGGGTCTGCCCCAACACCACGCCATCCATCAACAGAAAATTTACAGGTGGAAAACTGCTGTAATTAAGGTGAATCCCCAAAAATCTAGAATCCAAACGGCGATCGCCCATGCTGCCCATCATCTACTCGGATAAATTTCTCGATCACGATACAGGTTTCTACCATCCTGAACGACCTTCTCGTCTAACTGCCATCACCAATGCGCTAAAAGCTGCGCCGTGGGCTAATCAGCTAGAGTGGTACCTTCCCACACCCGTCGATGCTGAAGATCCTCGGCTGATTGACTCTCTTTATGCCATTCATCCATCTCGCTATGTGCAAGCGGTGCAGCGATTGTCACAGATGGGCGGAGGGCAAATCGATCCAGATACTGTCGTGTCTGATCGCAGCTACGAGGTTGCTCTGCTCGCGGTGAATGCTTGGTTGGATGGGGTCGATCGCGTTCTGGCAACCGGAAATCCTGCATTTGTGCTTGCGCGCCCTCCGGGGCATCATGCTTTACCCGATCGAGGGATGGGATTCTGCATTTTTGCGAATGCGGCGATCGCGGCTCATCATGCCCTTCAGCAACCCGGAATCCGTCGAGTCGCTATTCTCGATTGGGATGTTCATCACGGCAACGGGACACAGGCGATCGTCGAAACCAACCCTAATATTGCCTATTGCTCTCTTCACGAGTTTCCTCAATATCCCGGTACCGGAGCCGCTTATGAGCGAGGTAAATTTGACAACGTGCTAAACTTCCCGATGTCTCGTGGCAGCACTCTAACTGACTACAAGCCGCTCTTTGAGCAACACATCATCCCGTTTTTCCAAACATTGCAACCTGATTTGCTCATTGTGAGTGCTGGCTACGATGCTAATAAAGCCGATCCACTGGCTGATCTGGCACTCAAACCCCAAGACTACGGCATCTTCACAGACTATTGCTTACAAGTCACTCAGCAGATTCTCTTTGGGTTAGAAGGCGGCTACGATCTTGATGCATTGGCAGAGTCAGTTGCTGCAACGATCGAACGGTGTCTGGTTTAACGGGGTGAGGTAGCAATTCTCAACACAGCGATTTCTGTAAGTTCTAGTTGAGGTAGCTTTTCTGCACTTCCAAAGAAATCTTTCTGAGGGGTATAGGCTTACGGAGTTTTTTACGGAGAATTGACGGTAGTGTAATGGGCCAGATTAGCGTGGCGATTAAGACAACTAGCCAAGACGTGAGATCTGTTTTTGGGGTAGAGCTATCTTTAAGAAATGCATTCAACAAAATGCTAAACACTAATGCTGCTCCGAAGAAGTATATTGTCATACTTAGTTAGTAGTTTAAATAACCTCAGTACTCTTAATAGAAGCATCTGTATCGCTGCTAAATCAAGGCTAAAACCACGTATTTTCAGTATTGGCTTTCTAAAAATGTAACCGTATATACACGGGTTGAATGTTATTTTTTCAGTAGGGGATTACCTTGAGCGATCGTTTAGTAGATTTGAAAAACGTCAATCTTTATCTGATTGGCATGATGGGATCAGGGAAAACAACCGTCGGAGAAATTTTGGCAACGCAGCTAGGCTATCGCTTCTTCGATACGGATAGTGTGATTGAGAAAGTTGCAGGGCGATCGGTGGCTGAGATCTTCGCGACTGCTGGAGAAGCCGAATTTCGGCAGTTGGAAACTCAGGTTTTGGCAGAATTATCTGCTTACACAAAACTGGTGATTGCGACAGGCGGAGGCATTGTTCTGCAACGGCAAAACTGGAGCCACTTACGCCACGGGTTGATTATTTGGCTGGATGTTCCTGTTGAACAACTTTACGATCGTCTGCAAGGTGATATGGTGCGCCCGTTACTCCAGGATGCTGACCCGCTCCAGAAATTAACAACCCTGTTGGATCAGCGACAGATCCTTTACGCTCAGGCAGATGTGCCGGTGAGGGTAGAGATGGGTGAATCGGCTGAACAGGTGGCATCTCGCATTTTAGAGGAGATTCCCAAGGTGCTGAAACCTGATATTCATCCGATCGCTACATCAGAGTGAAGCCCTGAAAATAGTTGCTGTTGATACATTTTATTGAACCTTCAGCAATTAGTGTTCAGCTATCAGCGTTCGCTGACAGTCAATCGCTTTTTAGCATTGTCCCTTTCATATCAGTTCATTCCCATGACTACCGATCTCGAATATATCCAAAAAGCTGAAGCCACACGAGTTCGAGTGCTGAGTGAAGCACTGCCGTATATTCAACGATTTGCCGGACGCACGATCGTCGTGAAGTATGGTGGTGCGGCAATGAAAGACAACAGCCTTAAGGAAACAGTAATCCGCGATGTTGTCTTTCTTTCTTGCGTTGGCTTGCGCCCGGTGGTAGTGCATGGCGGCGGACCTGAAATCAACTCTTGGCTCGATAAGTTAGGAATTGAGCCGCAGTTTAAAAACGGCTTGCGGGTTACGGATGCGGCAACAATGGATGTAGTGGAGATGGTGTTAGTGGGGCGCGTGAACAAGGAAATTGTGGCGCTGATCAATCAGGCAGGTGGCTCAGCCGTTGGGCTGTGTGGCAAGGATGGTAATTTGGTTCGGGCACGTCCTCAAGGCGATGAGGGCATTGGGTTTGTAGGTGAAGTTGCTGCAACGAACGTTAAGCTGATTGAGTCGTTGGTGAAAGATGGTTATATTCCGATCGTCTCTAGTGTGGCTGCTGATGAGAAGGGTCAAGCATACAATATTAATGCGGATACTATTGCAGGCGAAATTGCGGCAGCACTGGGAGCGGAAAAGCTCATCCTTATGACAGATACCGCCGGGATTTTGCGGAATTATAAAGATCCCAGTACTCTAATCGCGAAGGTTGATATCCAGGAAGCGCGAAAGCTGATCGAAGACGGCGTTGTTTCTGGCGGAATGATTCCAAAGGTCAATTGCTGCGTTCGATCGCTAGCTCAAGGGGTGCGAGCCGCTCATATCATTGACGGTCGCCTGCCTCATTCCCTACTCTTGGAAGTCTTCACCGATGCTGGAATTGGCTCAATGATTGTGGCATCATCGGAGTTTAGGGCGTGAGCAAGGATGAAGGATAAAGGATAAAAGGTGAAGAATGAAAGGAATCTGGGTGGGCAATTGTGACGGTTGATAATGCTGATAATTTAGAACTGGCTGAGATACAGTATCAGGCGGGTAAGGATGCTTTTGAGCGAGGGCGTTACCGTCAGTCGGTGGAGTGTCTGGAAAAAGCGGTGAATCTGGTGGGTCGCAGTTCTCGGTTGGGCGGTGAGATGCAGATCTGGTTGGTGAATGCGTATCAAGCGACAGGGCAGTCGTTAGAGGCGATCGCCCTTTGTGAAGAGCTTGGCAAACATCCTGATTTGAAAACGCGCAAGCAAAGCCGCCGTATTCTCTACATCCTCAAGGCACCTAAGCTCAAGACTCGTCCAGAGTGGCTGACGCAAATTCCTGACTTGAGCAGTTTAGATGATGCAGATGCCGATAATCAAATTGCTGTTCGCTCTAGAAAAGAGACATCAAAGCGTCCTGTCCGCCCCCGTCCTAGGCCTGAGCCTGAACCGATCGACCTCAGCCAAGTCAACACGAAGGACAATGGTTTTATCTGGGTCGCGTTAGTGGCGATCGGATTGGCGATCGGGGGATTGATTTGGTTGAGCTAACTTCACGCCATGTGCAACGTGTTGACATATCTTGTGAGATGGGTGTCTCACCCGTCCAGATCGGAGCAAGCAAGAGCTTAACCCACAAGAAAGCCGCTAGAAACGGGGGCAAAATCCTGAAAATGACCTTGAGTTTTGAGAAAGCAGCCTATGCCAAGCTGCTAGAGCTTTTAGTTCTTCTGGTTAAGGATTATAGGCTAAGTCCGATCGCCAATCTGCGTATAGTTCACCTCACCAAAGATTGCAGATGGATGCGCGTAATACTTAAACTCCATCAAGTTGTAGAACGGATCTTCTAAGAAAAACGTACAATGTTCCAGAGATGATCCGACGAATCGCTCTTTGGGTTGTTGATAAAACTTTAATGCTTGACGCTGCGATCGTTCCAATAGTTCTTCCCAATCGGATTTTGCTGTAAAAATCAGCCCGAAGTGACGCGGGTAAACGCCTCGTTGTGGGGTCAGTGGGTCGTGAGTCAGATGAGCAACGAGTTGATGCTCATACAAATTCAGAATCACCGAATTCACATTTTCTCGCCCGATCGCACAGCCTAATCCATTCGCATAGTACTCTTTCGCTTGGGCAATATCTGTCACCGGAAATGCTAGATGAAACAAGGTCTGATTCATAACTATCAAGTTATCATTCAAGAATGGTGAACGGATGGCGGCTGCAAATCATCAGATTCGTCTTCTGAAAATTCCTCTGGGAATTCTGAGAATTGTTGCATCAAAGATTCTGCCATATTGCGAATGATGTCATATTGACGGAAACTCGTATTTCCTCGCCAGTGTTGCATCACTTCGATGGTTCTCATTGACAACATCATCTGCAATTGACTAATGCCATCTTCGTAAAAATAAACCGGGATTTCCTCAATTTCTGGCAATGGTCGTTTGTTTTTCTCTTCTAAGTAAGCCAACATTGCGTTGCGTTGTGCCGCTTCACCCTCATGCTCTTCAGCGAGATCAAGCATTTTCTTTTCGAGTTCATCCGGATTAGGAGCATCAATATCTCCGCGATCGAAAAAGAAATCAAACGGTGGATGCAAATATGGTTCATCCTTTTGAGTATTGGCATCAAAGAATTTGTTCACTATCCGGATTTTAGCAACCTGAGCTGCTCGTCGATTGATGCGCTTGTCGAAGAACAAAATCGCTTGAATCACGCGATCGAACGATCGAATATCCAAAACCAGATCGTGTTCACTGAGAAAGTAAAAATCTCCTAAAACGATCGGACGATGCTCCTTGGGAATTTTGTGATGGGAGATCTGAAACTGTAGTTTTTTGGCTTCTTGATCATAAAAGCCAACGCCAGCTACTCAACGAGGGTTCAAACTGCATA
>JAAUSF010000171.1 GCA_012033255.1 Cyanobacteria bacterium RU_5_0 | reverse complement strand
ATGGAGTGACGGGGGGGATGGGGGGGATGGGGGGGATGGCATTATTCTTTCCCAGGCTCCTATACTTCCCTACTCCCTAACACCCACACGCTTAGCTAGCGCCAAATTCAGCTTGGAGGGCTTCGTCGTTGTCGTCGGCGATCGTGGCGACGATCGTAATATTGCGAGAGATTTCACCTGGAGAAAGCTCGGCTAAAGCGCGTTTAGCACATACCACAACATGCTCGCCCAGAATGGCAAATCGCGCCTCAAGCGTAGTTGTCCAGTTCAGTTCCATCAGCCTGCGGAATAATCCAGCTTCGTCTTTAGCTGGCAATTTCAGCACAGTAGACCAGACCGCTAGTTCATCGTCCTCTTTTAATCCAGGTAGCTGAACGAACACTTCAACGCTTCCATACTTAAACTTCCACACATAGCCTCCATCCACATGGCTGACCATTGCACTTTGGTCTTCTTGCAAGCTAGAGATGACCGTTTCAATGAGTTCCACATAGTTCAATGTGGTTTCGGGAGAGGTATCAAGATTGAGTTCGTAGGCAGTCATAGGATCTGTATTCTTTAGGGATTCTTTAGGGTGATTCTCTAAGATAATTTTCTGCGATGGGCGTTGCCTACACACAACTCTAGCCCCAATGAGGACGATCGTGCCTCTTCAGTGGCGGATTTTTTAGGTTTATTGCCACCTCATATAGGAGAGGCGATCGTTTTAAATAAAGTGATGGACATTTTTACTCCCCTACTCCTCTACTCCTTATGCAGGCACTACTGACCCGCAGGAGTCGGCTCAGGGTTAGCTTCTGGAGCCGGACTTTCTGGAACAGGAGAGACAGCCGTATCTGGCTCAGGGCTGACCTCTGCTTCTGAAGACGGACTGGCTGAAGGAGAAGGGGATGCGGCTAACTGATTGATTTGATCTTTGTATTGATCCGGAGCGAGAGCCGCAGCAGAGGCAAAGAGGGGTTGTGCTTCGTCATTTCTGCCTTGGGCTTGTAGCACCATCGCCTTACCCAATACCGGACGAAAATCTTGAGGGTTATTTTGAATAACTTGATCGAAGAGGGCGATCGCCTGATCCGCTTGCCCAACCTGGAAGTAAACTTCCGCCAGTAAGACTTGCACTGAGTTCACATCAATGCTGCCTGGTTGAACCTGATTCACTTCATCCGCCTTCTTCAGCGTATCTTCTAATAGCCCGATCGCCGATTGAGGACGCTGTTCTTCAAGCAACAGTTGAGAAAGACCTTTGAGGGCATTAATGTCGCCTGGACGGGTCTCCAGGACGCTGCGATAGGCTTGGGCGGCTCCCTCGCGATCGCCCGCTTCTTGTTTCATCTGGGCAAGCAGCACACTATAGTCAGGTTGGTCAGGATGGAGAGTAGCAAGTTTCTCCAAAAGAGGAATAATCGCTTCTTTGTTCTGCTGTTGGAAGCGGATTTCGAGCAACCCTCTCAATGCTGTCTCATTGTTAGGCTCTCGTTGTAACACCAATTCATAGCCTCGTGCCTGTGCTTCTAAGTCAGCTTGGGCAGAGGGACTGGCTGCCGTTGTTTGCGGGTTCTGAAAGGCTCCTGTCAGGGGCAGAATAATAGTAATCCCTGCAAAGGCAAAGGCAGCAACTGCCATGATGGCAGTAATAATCCAGCGATTACGCTTGTCAAACACAGGACGTTCCCAAACTCTACAGCCATCTTAGCGATCTCCACCTGTCCTCACCCTCTCAAGAGAGGATTCTTGGCAAGAAATCCCTGATCTAGGCGATTGCAATTGTATAAACAAAATGGATGGATCAAACAGGACAATTTCTAAAATGGGGCGATTCTTCATTACTCCACTGTGAAGCTATAGCAGAGTACATTTAGCCTGAGTGCTAACCTAGTGTTTAATCCCACACTAGAATGTAGTGTTCAGACTGGTTTTCTGCTGTAGTGGTTAATGGTGAACGATTCGGTTCCCGTATGAAGGAGGTTCTATGAGTTCTGCCCAGAACAAGTCCCCCCAGTCGCGTAAGTCGGCTTCTGCCCCTGAGCCGCCGACTCATGCCGATGTTGATTCTTCTCCGCAGCCTTCATCGTCAGCAGAAACTCCGTCAGTAGAGACTACAATGGATCAGCCTTCAGACTCAACTCTTACTGCCATTCCTCCTCGTCGTCCAGAAACCGTGGAATCTCAAAGCACTCCCTCACCAACAGCGATCGCTCCTACCGCGCCGACTCATCCTGTCGTGCCGACTCCGCCTGCTCCTTCAACCCCTCCGACTGTGCCCACTGAAGAGTCTTCAACCCCAACAATGACTCTGCGACAGCAGCCCATTCCGCCTGCCAGCGAACCGATGCAGTATCGGGCGATCGGCTTAATCCGGGGTAGATACATAGCATCGGAGGAGCAATTCACCAGAGGTGAAATCTTGACTGAGGATGGCGTGGCGATCGGGGCTGTCCTGTTAGGACGGGTCATGAGTTTGGTTAAGAAGCATCTCGATCTAGAGCAGCCTCATCTTTGGGTGGTATATCCTCGAACTCGCGAAAAACAAAACGATCTGCATGTTCAAATTGTTGGCGTTTGGGAGCCAGAAAAGCTAAATCGCTTGGAAGAAGTCTCAGAGGAAGACGATTTGCAAGAGGTAGACGATTCAGAAGAATCCTTAGGAGACGATTCAGAAGAGTTGGTGGAGTTGGGAGACGATTCAGAAGCATCCCTAGAGGATGATTTGGAAGACGATTCGGGAGAGGTAGACGATTCAGAAGAGTTGGTAGTAGAAGAGGCTTCAGAAGAGCCATTAGAACCCTCTGAAAACCCTCCAGAAGCTTCTTCGACTGAACCAGTTCCCGTGCTAGTCTCTGGCGATGACCTGGATGACAGATATTTTTCGGTACGTGGAGAAGTTATTTATCAATCCCTAGAAGAAGAGCGATTGCTGGTGAAAATTCGGCGAGCGCCCCGTCCTGGACAGCCACCCAAAGACTTCAAGGTGTCGTTGAAAGGGGTTCTTGAGGGCAAAGCAGTAGGCTATTTCTGGGATTTGCAGGTTCAGCGCCAGGACAACGAACTAGTGGTGCAAGAGGGGACGATGATCGGCATGGTGCCACCCCAGAAGCGCCAAGAAGGTGGCGGTAGACCCTCTAGAGGCGGTCCTCCACGGCGTAGTGGTGGCGGTAGTAGCAGTGGCGGCAGTAGAGGTGGTCCTCCGACTCGGAAACGGTGGAATAGCAGCCCTCGTGAAGGAGGGCAACCCCGTCCACTGCGTAGCGATCGTTCCCCAGCTCCACCAAACCGCGATCGGGGGACAATCTCCAAACCGATCAAGCGGCGCAATCCAGATGACTCCGATCCGAAGGAGTAGGGGAGTGGCGGAGTAGGGAGTAGAGAGTAGAGAAACAAAAGAGCATTTCATCACTCCATCACTCCATCACTCCATCACTCAGGTTGACTCAGATGTCGGGCGATCACGATCGCTTCGTCGGGCGTGAATCGAATGGGGATGCCGGGTTCCCACGATTCAACGTAGGTTCTTAAAAATATCCCTTCACAGGTGAAGCTGTAGGTTTGATGAATTCGCCACTGAGCAATCCCACGATAGCGCGATCGAACGAATGACATTACGGCTAACTCTAACGAGGGGTCGATCGGCAATTCTCCTTGCAACAGTGAAAAGTCTTCCAAGCCCGTCAAGCCCTTTTCTTCACATCTTTGCCGCTCTTGCAACTGCTTGAGAATGTCTTCAGGCTTCTCTGAATCATTCATAAGAATTTGGATCGGTAGATTAGTACTTTTGTATTATATCGAATAAAAAAGTAAGGGCGGCTGATGAACCGCCCTTACCCAAAATTATGCAACCGTTGTTCTACTGGACGATGACCTTACCTGCCATTCCTGCACCCCGGTGAGGAGCGCAATAGTAGCTGTAGGTTCCTGACGTGTCGAAGGAGGTTTCAAAAGACTCACCAGGAGAAAACATTAGCTGCTGATGAGATTTATTGGCAGCAGCCCCTTCAAAAACAACGTTGTGGGGAGGGAGTTTGTTATTGACAAACTTGACAGTATCGCCAACCTTGACAGTTAAGGTGGAAGGCTCAAACGCCAACATGCCGTTGTCAGCACCCATCTTGACGGTGAAAGTTTCAGCAGCCGCAGGGGAAACAGTCATTAAGAAGCTGCCGATCACTAACGCAGTCACACACAGGGCAAGACTTAAACTCCGTGAAACCAAATGAATCAGCTTCATGAAATACCTCTGGAGACTTAAGTTGGATTCCATTCTCAATTCAAATTTTATCGTGAATGCAACATCTGGAACACTTGTATTTTAAGCCGTTTAGAAAGAAGTGCTACCCCATCCGGGAGCGTTTTGTGCCGATCGCAAAATAAACGCTGATAACCTCTCAACCTGCACTGGAGACATCCAGCTTTCTGGTACCTGACGACACAAATATGCCTCTTCGCTGCCATCGAAAGTCATGGGCTGACGCAGGAAAACAACCAAACTTTGAATGGTATCGCGAGGCGGCGTGGCTCCCTTGAGCGCCTCCAGAGACAGAGGCACAAGCGGATTGGGGAGGGTCGTACCTGCGACGTGACAGTTTTTGCAGTTCTCCTCAAACAGGCGCTTCCCCTCCGACAAATCCTTAGCTGTAAACAATTGGGTTTGTCCTTGGGTATCTACAGCTAACTCGACAGGTTCTTTAGCATCCAGATAGCGAAGCACAAATGGGTCGATCGAGCCAGCCTCAGCAGGCAAACTGCTCAGCATCCACCCAATGCAGACTGCGAGAATGCTAAAACCACGCAGGAGAGAAAAACTGTACGGGATGAATCGCATGAAGAGGGTAGAACCTTGGAACGGTCAACGAGTTAAAAACGGTTCAGAAATCGATCGGGGCGAGGAACTCATGATAATAAGAGTGGGTCAGCGTACTTCACATCATGTACTGGTCTCGCCCCACACGGGTCTTGCCCCGCAAGTAAGAGGATGGCGAAAAGATTAATAGTAAATTTTGCCGCCACCCCACTTAATGCCAACTACTTTGGGCTGGGTGAGGATATGTCCGGCGATCGCCACCAAGTCATCTTCAGTCAGATTTCGCATTTTAGGGAAGATATCGGTGCTTTGGGTGCTGGGATGTAGCTCTGCGATCGACTCCATGCCATCATATGTAGTTGGATCGTGCATATAATCCACCAACGCTTCGAGATTGTCGCGGGGAGGCGATGCTAGAGCCAACGTTGCAGGATCAAGTCCAACGTTCGGGTCGGTTTTGGTAATGCCGCCGACATGACACTGACCGCAGGCATAGTTAAATAGGCGCTTACCTTCAGTAACCTGTGACAGGCTGAGGACAAGTGCATCCCCTTTTTCATTCAGTGGCACTGTCCGAGTGGCTTCATCTATTTCAGCGGCAATCGCTCCGCCTATAAACGTTTGAAAGGCAAGGAATACTGTGATCGCAACAAGCCAGATGTATTTCTTAAACATGGTTCTCCTTGAAAGCGTCCTCAGTTATCGGAAGTTCAACACGAGTTCAACACAGCGAGGCCTTTTCAAATCTGACTGCCGCAAAGCCACCGTTCAGAAGAAAATTTTTCTCTGAATCCAATTGGGGACGGATCAAAACCAAAATTTCGACGGCAATAACCGAGTCTGGGTCGATCGGTTAACCCCATGCTAGCTGTGCGCTGACTGGTCAGGATTGAGCGGCTCTCAATTCAATATCATGCCACTGAATGGGCGTCCAAGACAGATATAAGGATGAAGAATGAAAATTAGCGGTAGTTGGTGAATTGCAAGGCGGTAGGGTACTCTTCTTGCTTGAGTCGTTGAATGACAACTTGTAGATCGTCTTTCGATTTCGCAGACACCCGAACAGCATCCCCTTGAATGGAAGCTTGCACTTTCTTGAACTCGTCGCGGATCAATTTGGAGATCTGCTTACCCAACTCCGGACTGATGCCTTTCCGCAATTTAATTTCCTGACGAACCCGGTTGCCACTGGCAGACTCAATTTTGCCATAGTCAAAAATTTTCAGCGAGAGATTGCGCTTAGAAGCCTTGGTCTGAAGGATGGTGTGAATGGCATCTAGCGTGAACTCGCTGTCAGTGTTGATGGTAATAGAATCCTCTCCAAGTTCCACCGTGGTTTTAGTGTCTTTGAGGTCATAGCGACTCCCAATGTCGCGGATCGTCTGATCGATCGCATTGACTAGCTCTTGGCGATCGAATTCGCTAACTACATCAAAGGAAAAAGTTGAAGCCATGAACTGAATTTTGGTTTCTTGATGGACTACAGACAAACAACTGCTGTCTTAGAGTCTACCGAACCATTGTGCTTTTGCGATCCGCATCACGTTTCAAAAGCCAGCCTGGAGCAAGCTTAATACTATCAGTGTACCAATGCTTAAAGAACCGATCGCGAACATGAGCGATCGCAATGGCGTCACCTGAAAAATGTAGAACACCGAATAGAGAAAACGGGCAGGCAAATAGGCAATTGCCACGACAACCGCCCAAGGTGAATCCACTTGAGTGACATACGCCATCAACGCCGCCGCCGCAAACAGCGTAAACGATTCAAAGGAATTTTGGTGTGCCCAAGTTGCTCGTTGAGCATAGGCAGGCAGTTTGTCAAACACAGCACGAGGAGCAACCAATGCTTCAACGCCCACTTGGATGCGACCATAAACAACCAGGATAAATGGAGCATAAACCAGCACTGCTGCCAGAAAAATACACCACATTAAAGTGACTGATACCGAGAACTGTTGCAGAACTGCCATAAACTCTTAGTCGAAGTAAAACAGCGTCACTAACTTCCGTTGGTCTTCCGCATCGTTACAGGTTTTGAGTAGCGTATGACTATCATGGAAAGCAAAACAGATCAACTGCTGGCACCGCGAAATGATCTCTTGGTTGCAGAGAGCACTGGCTTCAGCTAAAGACAAGTTATCATTTTCAGGATTTTCCACCAGATGAATCACCTGCTCAAGCTGTTCTCGTGACTCACGAGGCTGGCGCTCCAAGCTTTGAGGCAAAATCACGGTTAGCAAATTTGGATCTGCCTTCATTGCCCCTCGGATCGCAGCTAGATTGGTTCCGGTTGCACCAGACGTTAAAAGTTGGTTTCCTGCTAGCACTAAGGCATAGCTCATTAACTCAATCAAATGTTGGTGGGTAATCGGCACATGGCGCGATCCCAACAGAGCAACTCGCTTTGATCCAGTCTGCTGGATTGCGGCTAGCTCCTGCAAAAACTCATCAACCTTGGGTAGATCTATTGATTGACTCAAAGACTGTATTAAAGGAACTCTGACAACGACCCAGATATTTTAGCAGGAGTGAGGGTGCGAAATCAGAAGATTCCGATTACCGATCGGGGGGCATAAACGTAAACGTTTCTTCTAGCGGGTTAGGGATCGAGATATCCCCCTCGGTCGGTTCCTCCGCAGAGGATAGCCCTTGCCACCCTGGACGATCGTAAGTAGTAGGGAGAGGTTGCCAGTTGTCTAAGGAGCGTTGAATCTCGGCTGGAAGCGATCGCAAAGTCTGAGCCGACTGGCAGAGAAAGAAAGCAACTGTAAGGCTACCGAGGCGGATACGATCGCCATCCTTCAATAGGCAAGCGTGTCGAATCAGTTCTCCATTGACATAGGAGCCATTGCTACTCCCTAAATCAATTAAGTGAAACCCCTTGTTTTCAACATATTTCAAAGCCGCATGGCAACGAGAAAGCCGTTTATCTTGAATCGGTAAAATAACTTGACGAGGATCACGCCCGATTACCCAGGTTTGTTGTGGCTGCATCAGGGCTTGAGTCTTTCCGCGCAACAGGTTTGTCACCAGATAAGCCTGCCGTCCGAAGACGACGCCTTGAACGTAGGGAAGGGTCACGCCAGCTAGCGTTTTGCTACCAGAATTTTCCAGACTGAGGATTTCGTCCAATAAACCGCGATGATGCTCATAAAGCTTAAGGAATACCTGGTACAGCCCTAGCCGTTGCTGTAACTCCTCGCCATCACAGGTGTCCAGCCAGTCCATGCCATATGAAGTTCGATTCGTACTCGTCATAACTAATCTGCTGTAAGAGAATTCCTCTCAATTGATTCCAGATTAATGTTCCCCAGGTTATTAAAATAACCGCATGATTACGGGAAGTTTTGGAGATAAGGAAAAAAGCTTATTCCTGAGATCCGCACAGGAAGTCCAGGAGTTCTCGATTCACGGTTTGAGGAACTTCTTGCTGAATCCAATGACCGCAGTCGCGCAAAAGCTTGAGTTTGAGGGGAGCCGTTACCAATCGATCGACTCCTTCCATAAGCTTCTGACTGAACAAAAAGTCATCTTCGCCCCACAGAACAAGCGTGGGAACCGTGATAGGGACAGGCGATCGACCCCAGTTAGCCAGCCAGGTTTGCGGCGATAGCAAATGACGGTAGTAGTTTAAAGCAGAAGACAATGCCCCCGGTTTTTCCAACGCGGCTCGGTAAATTTCTGTATCTTGTGTGGTAAAAGCTCCCTTGCGAACCGCTTGCCCCTGAAACAAATTTTTAACAATACTGGGTAAATTTTGGCGAATCAACCACTCCGGCAGACCTGGTACCTGAAACGCCAACAAGTACCAACTGCGCCGAAGTTGATCTAAATTGCTAACACACTCTTGCATGAAGCGATGGGGGTGCGGTGCATTCAAAACAGCAAGTCGATTAAGCACATTGGGGAACCGTTGGGCGAAGTGCCATGCGATCGTCCCCCCCCAGTCATGCCCAACAATGTGCGCTTTCAAGTAGCCCAAATTTTCAATTAGACCCTGAATATCCGCGCTGAGCGTATCCAGGTCATAGCCACTTTCAGGTTTGTCCGAGTCGTTATAGCCTCGCAGATCAGGCACAACCACCTTGAAGTGACGAGCTAACGCTGGAATCTGATGTCGCCAAGAGTACCAAAATTCAGGAAAACCATGCAGGAGAATCACTAGGTCTCCCTCGCCCTGGATCACACAATGCAAACGAATGTTATTAGTCTCAATGAAGTGATGTTGCCATCCGGCGGAATTCGCAGTCATAAAGATTGAGGCGAGTTGAAAAACTTAGTAGTTATCAATACAAATATATACCCAATACAAAGGTGACGGAGTAAGCTTCCCCACGGCTAGAAGCCGGGGGCTTTCCCCGACCCAGAGCGCAGAGTTTCAGTAGCCCTGCAATACACGCGCCTCGTCTCAAATAGCGGAGCATAAGCGCATATATCACGAGCCTCCAGGCTGGCTTACATTTCGGGTTCCCACCCTGCCAGACCAAAGCATGGACTCCGAATATTGTTTCTACAACCGGGACAAGCCCGGACAGCCCCATTGCTACGGTTTGCGTGTTTCTCGTTAACACTTGCAAACCTGAGAGACTTTTTCTGCGTAGCCACCACAGTGCCTTTCTCAATTTCAGCCTACCATTAGTGTAGCACATTTACAGCTACACCATGACCCGCGAAAAGTGGTTACGAGTCCGATTGTCAGACGAAGAATATGAACGGTTAAAAGACTATGCAAAGTCCACAGACAGACAGATTTCAGAAGTCATCCGAGACTATATCAAGCGACTTCCCCGCAAGCCGGAAGACGGTTCAAGATAGTTCAAGGCGGCTAGAGCTTGCAGCCGCTTACCTCCCCACGTTTGAAAACGGGGGCATCCCGCTCGTTTTTCGGTGAGAGTAGATCAGGAAAAAACAACTCCCACACTTCCACACTTTACTGGCTGGTATAAATACCGCGTTGCCGCAGTTGTTGGACGAAAAACTCTTCTAAGGAAAGCCGTGCTAAATTCATGCCGACGAGTTGCGCGCCCATGAGTTCTAGACTGGCAAGAAAGTCTTGAGGATCGCCTTTCAGATGACCTTGCCAATAGGTATCTAAAAATTCCAGGTCAGGAAGCCACCGCTTTAGCACATCAGGATTACCACCTTTGAGCTTAATTTGATATGAGTCTGCGGTACCTAAAAGTTCCTGAAGTGAGCCAATGCAGAGGAGTTCGCCTCGTGCAAGGATAGCAACCCGATCGCAGATCTTCTCCACATCTGACAGCACATGGCTATTGAAAAAAATCGTTTTCCCTTGAGATTTCAACGAGAGGATAATCTCACGAATTTGGTAACGTCCGAGGGGATCAAGCCCCGACATCGGTTCATCTAAAAAAACCACTTCGGGATCATTGATGAGGGCTTGTGCCATACCGACACGCTGCAACATCCCTTTAGAATACTGACGCAGTTGCTTTTTACGAGCGGCAGATTGGGCAAGCCCTACTAAATCTAGGAGTTCTGAAATTCGACGGCGCTGGATATCAGGTGGGATTTGAAATAAACCGGCGGCATATTGCAAAAACTCCCATCCAGTCAAATAATCATAGAAGTAGGGATTTTCAGGTAGGTATCCCACTCGCTGCTTAACAGTGCGATCGCCCAAAGCTTTTCCTAGCAACAATCCTCGTCCTGATGTTGGACGACTGATTCCCAGTAACGTCTTCAACAGCGTCGTTTTACCTGCGCCATTCTGCCCCAAAAGCCCAAAGGTTTCACCTTGAAAGACTTGGAGCGTACAGTTTTGTAACGTTACAACTTTTTGATTTAACCAAAACCCAGTCCGATAAATCTTTTGCAGTCCAAACGTTTGCACTACAGCAGGACGATCGATTGCGATCGACTCAATTGATGATTGGGAAACGGCATCCATTGCGTTAACTCATAGCCCCTTATGTTCCTGATCTTGCCCATTTTTATGTCAGGCTAGAGCAAGAACAGGTCAAGAAACATTGAGAATTTGAGTTGATATCAGGAATTCCTATGAATCGATCGAAAATTATTGCTGTGATAACCGGAGCGATCGCCATTCTCCTCAGCATCGCTTACCTACTCGTCGTCCAGATCCTAGACTTTCGCGGCGAAATGATTCCAGCCCCCCAAGATTTGTCGATAATTTTTCCACCTGTAAATTTTCTGTTGATACAGGGCGGGGTGTAGGGGCAATCCCGGCGTGGTTGCCCTGGATTAGAGAGCAGACACGTAGGTCTGGATTAGAGAGCAGACACGTAGGTCTGGATTAGAGAGCAGACACGTAGGTCTGGATTAGAGGGCAGACCTACGTGTCTGCCCCGACCGATCGCATCATCAACAAAAAATTTACAGATGGTAATTTTTACAGGTGGAAATTTTTGGATTAGAGGGCAGACACGTAGGTCTGCCCCGACCG
>JAAUSF010000170.1 GCA_012033255.1 Cyanobacteria bacterium RU_5_0 | reverse complement strand
GATTTCAAGTCGAGCGCATTCGACCACTCTGCCACCTCTCCAAATTTTTCTTACCAACGATCGAGTTAAACTCAATCTTTCCTAGAGTAGCAAGGTAGATGGATTCTACACCAAAAATCGATCGCGTGACTTCATTTTTCCAATAGGTTAATTTAGAAAAATTGACATCTATCCAAAGACATGCTTTATGTCGTTGTCTGCTGAAGATATAGTCCTTATTCGTGCCCAAGCCAGAGTGTTGCTAAGTTTGACGGCGATCACTTGGATCATTCATTTCATTAATTGGGGACTCTTTAGAGGGTGGCTCATTTGGGCATTTGCATTGCGTCCAAGAAATTTGTGGGGACTAGTGGGCATTTTTACTTTTCCCTTCTTACATCTTAGTAACCGACATTTAACTGGCAATACAGGAGCCTTTTTACTTCTTGGCTGGTTCGTTTTGCTGCAAGGTATCCATTTATTTTATGTAGTGACAATCGGCATTGCTTTACTAGGCGGTTTGGGCACGTGGCTAATGGCTCGTCCCAATGGAGTTGTGGGAGCTAGCGGAGTGATCTATGGGTACATGGGCTTTCTGTTGATTTATGGCATTACAGCTGGAAGTGCGCTAGCGATGATACTAGCCCTGATTTGGCTTTATAGAGACGGATGGAGAATTACGGGAGACAAGTATAATGCCTCACAAATCCTTCCTGGAGGCAACCCCCGCATGAGTTGGGAGGGACATTTCTGTGGATTTATTGCAGGCGCTTTAGTTGCATTCCTGTTGAGTGAATGGCGGTTTAACTAACGATGGGATAGTGCTTGGTAAAGAATTATCAAGATACAAAGTAGGATTGAGAGATACAACGCTTTGAATAGGATGAGATTGCTGATAGAGAACCGTCTCAGAGTGAATCTCGAAATTTTGATTGAGCCAGACGATCGAGGCTTTGGTGACAACTCCGGCATCTAGCGTAACGAGAGAAAAATTTCGCAGTCGATCGCCCTCACACTGCACAATCCGGGGAACATCTGCTGCATTCAAATAAACCGTCCCATTCGAGTGAACATCAATCCTCTTACGAAGTTGCTTTTTCGTATGGCGGAGTTGGTGATGCATATGTCCAAATGCAACAAGAGGAATCGTTTTGCCGAAAGCACGAGCTTGTCGAATGGCTTCCGCTAAATCTGGATCGCCATGATCCCCTCCGATCGGCTCCCAATCTTTGCCACAAGGATCTTCGGCAGCGGCTCCTAAGCCTGTAGGACCGCAATGTCCCATGAAAAGTACCGTCTCATAAGCCGTACTCTTGGCGGCGGCAACAATGCAATCGATCGACTCCTCAAAGCCTGTCACGCCATAGCGAGATTGGTAAAATTCCTCATTTTTCCAGATAGAACCGCCCCAGCTAAACGGACGACCTCCCACCACGGATAGCCCAAATTCTGGAAAATCGAGCTTGCCATAGCCAATATGTGCTTCACCCAGCAAGTCTAGCTGTTGCTTCACCCAGTCTTCAGTTTTGTGATCATAAGGACTCTTTCTTCTACCCCACTCTGAAGCTGTATACCAGGCATCATGGTTGCCCAGAATCACGGCTTTGGGGAGAGAGAGATGGGCGATCGTCCTCACTATTTCCACTGCCTCATTGCCAAAGTCTCCCACTAACAGCACCAAATCAACTCCCAAATGCTTGAGAGCAATTTCATCATCTGCATCCCACAGATCATGTACGTCCCCAACAATGGCTATGCTTAAGGGTTTAGCGGTTAAAGGATCAGATCCATTAGATTGATGGTGATGAGATTGATAGTGACGAGAAGACTCCTGCGGATACTGATTCGTGATCATGCCTATGCTTATAAAACCCCTCCTTCAGGATAGGCATCTTCGCTAATTTTTGCAGCCTAGGAAGCAGAGGTAGGTTACTAAATCCAATAATTGAGCAAATAGCAGTTTTTTTACGTCGCACAGATAAAAGGTAGAGGGAAAAGTGGGAAATGTGAGGCGATCGCTAATTATCGGACTTTTCAATGTGGGTACGAATATCATTCAAATCAATATACCGATCCGTAACATTGCGGAGTTCCCTGGCAATCATTCCTTCAGTAGATACAACGGTAATGTGAGTGTTTTTAGAGCGCAAAAGCTCGATCGCCCTCTCAAAATCGCCGTCTCCGCTAAATAGAATAACGCGATCATATTGATCGACAGTATTAAACATATCTACAACAATTTCAATATCTAAATTGGCTTTTGCGAGATGCGTCCCGAATTATCGTCGTAGTATTCCTTCAAAACCTTTGTCCGAACTGTATACCCCAGACTAATCAGCGCATCTCTAAATCCCCGTTGATCTTGGGGGTCTTTCAATCCGGTATACCAAAAAGCATTCATCAGCATGACATCTGGGTCGCTGGTGAAATATTCGAGTACTCGCCTCGGATCAAAAAACCAACCATTTTTTTGTTGAGCGTAGAACATATTGTTCCCGTCTACAAAGATTGAAAGACGGTTCATAGAAGATGACATAGAAACTTTAGACCTAGAATTCTTAGCTGAAAATTCAATTAGACCACTCAAGCCTGATAACTTCCTCCTGTTGACGCTCAGCTAAGGGAGAATTTTAAATCACTTAACCCAAAATTTAGGCAAGGGTCAAGAATTCTAACTCAGTGAGACATTAAGGTTATAGCACCATTTAATCTCAGCCAATCTGAGGAGGAATCAACCAACACCGTCAAGTCTTCTCAAGTGTAGCCACTGGCAAGACTAAGCATTCTCTAGTGATCCCCAATTGCAGACGCATGTTCCTCTTATTTGCAGATACAGCCGATTTAAGCTGATTCAGCATGAAGTTACTGAACCACTGGATACAAAGGTGCCCCGTCCAACTTCTACGGATGCCGCGATCGACCTCCCCATTATTCTGGCTATTTTCATTCCTATCTGTAGTAACTTAAAAATCTAAGGATTAGTCTAAAAATATAACTCCTTAAAAACTGTATAAGTACAGCTTTAGCATGAACATTATAAAATTATAAACACTCTCAAGAGGACTCCTGATTGATTTCTAAATAAGAACACCAGTCACTCCAACTACCAGCATAAAGTTTTCCGGTTTGAATCCCAGCTAATTCCAGAGACAAGAGATTGACACAAGCAGTTACACCAGAGCCACAATACACCAGGACTTCTTCTGCTTGTTCCATCATTACCCATCGTTGTTGCTGATCTGTAATTGAACGAACATACCCCTGAGCATCTGTCACCTCCTGCCACGGGTAGTTCACGGCTCCAGGAATATGACCTGCAACCGGATCGATCGGCTCTCTTTCTCCCCGATAGCGTTCACCCTCCCGCGAATCTACCAATATCACTCCTGGTAAATCTTTACGTGCTTTCACCGTATCAATGCCTACTACCCAATTTGATCGCAAGTGAGGCACAAATTTCCCCGTCTTTTGCAGAGGCACCTCATTTGACACGGGGTAGTCTGCCATTTGCCACCCACTAAACCCACCATCCAATACAGCAACGCGATCGTGCCCTAGATAGCGTAGCAACCACCACAGACGACTCGCAAACGCTAAGCGAGAGTCATCATATGCCACTACTAACGTCGGATCTTGTCCGTTTCCAGAATCGATACCAATGGCTGACACTGTCTTAGCTAACTTCACCGGATCGGGTAAAGGATGTCGTCCACCATGCTTTCTGACAGGACTTGACAAATCTTGATTCAAATCCAAAAAATACGCTCCTGGAATATGGCGTGTTTCATACTGCTGTCGTCCCAGACTCGGATCAGCCAATGAAAAGCGGCAGTCAACGATCGTCACGTCCAGATCATCTAAATGCTCATGCAGCCAAGCCACTGAAACTAAAGGAAAATTCGTATTCATAAGTAGTCAGGCAGAGTTAATTACATCTCTTGTGGGATGGGCATCTTGCCCGTCCGGGCGGGTGTTCGCGAAGTGTGTCCGTAGGACATGGACACCCACCCACTAATTAAGTTCACCTCCATATCATCACAACCCTTCATTCCTATTCCCTATTCCCTATTTCCTTCTCTCTACTCTCTCCGCTGATCTACGGTTGTGTTAAAGTTGCTCACATCTTTATGTTCTCTTTATGTCCTCTTGCAAAGATTGGGTGTGATTGGCTTAGCCCTCGTCGATCGCGTTCCGGTTGTGGTTTACCCTCCAAAGTTCCTGATAAAATCTCCGTAGAAAACCTGATCTCCCAATTTAAGCAATTGAACATACTGGTAGATGGAGTAGTTCCGGAATTTTAGGACAACTTCATCATTAATCTTCATCATTGATGATGTCAAATTTCTATTTTCAATAAACATCGTTCGTTTGTTAATAGGCAACTTCTCAGTGAAGCCATTCCAACATAAGTGTTTCTACGGTTAAGTGAGATCTCTCCTGTGAACTGTTTCGACTCTGAAAGACCGAAAATCCTGGTTGTTGATGATCATCCTTCCAGTCGAATGACGGCGGTCGCCTTGCTGTCTGTGGAAGGATATGAGGTGTTGGAAGCAGAAGATGGTCAGGCGGCTCTCGATTATGCAGTGGACGCTGATCCAGATCTGATTTTGCTGGATGTGATGATGCCTAGCATGGATGGGTATGAAGTCTGTCGTTCCCTCAAACAAAATGAGCGTACCCGTTTGACGCCTGTTATTTTTATCACCGCACTCAACGATCGCCGTGCCCGTCTCCGAGGAATAGAAGCAGGTGGCGATGATTTTCTCTCAAAACCGTTTGATCAGCTTGAACTGTCGGCGCGAGTGAGGTCGCTGATCCGTCAGAAACGCCTCAACGAAGATCTAGATCATGCTGGCAAAGTGTTGTTTTCGATCGCCCGCGCCGTTGAGAGTCGTGATCCCAATACAGGCGATCACTGTGAACGGCTTGTTGTGTTGGGCAAAGCCTTTGGAGAATATCTTCACCTTTCTCGTGCTGAAATCCGCGATTTGACGTGGGGAGGCTATCTACACGACATCGGCAAAATTGGGATTCCGGATTCAGTTTTGCTGAAAACAGGCAAATTATCGGCTGAAGAATGGCAGATCATGCAGCAACATGTTTTGATTGGTGAAAAAATTTGCCAACCCCTCCGCACGATGCGAGGTGTGATTCCGATTATCCGTCACCATCATGAGCGATGGGATGGTTCTGGCTATCCAGATGGTCTGATAGGGAACGAAATCCCGCTTTTAGTTCAAATCTTTCAGTTAATTGATATCTATGATGCGCTGACCCATGAGCGACCCTACAAACGCGCCTTCACACCTCAAGAATCCCTAGAAATCCTGTTTCAGGAAACAACGAAGGGCTGGCGCAATCCTGATCTAATCAAGCAATTTTCCGAATTTGTAGGCAACCAGGTTGTGGCCGCATGAAATTTGAGTCAGAAGGCGCTATACTCCGTGGGTGATAACTGAAGAGTAGGCTGAAACAAGCATGGTAGCGGTAGCAATTCTGGCAGCAGGCAAGGGGACACGCATGAAGTCTCGGCTGCCTAAAGTTCTACATCGATTGGGAGGGCGATCGCTACTGGAACGAGTGTTGGGCTGCACGTCTGGAATTCGACCCACTCGGCGGTTGGTGATTGTGGGATACGCCAGTGATTTAGTCAAAGAGTCTTTGACGGAGTTACCCGATTTAGAATTTGTTGAACAGAAAGAGCAACTCGGCACAGGTCATGCTGTCCAACAATTGTCACCCCACTTGCAAGATTTCCAGGGGGATCTGGTTATTTTGAACGGGGATGTGCCGCTTCTACGGCCTGAAACATTGACCTCGCTGCTGCAAGTTCACAAAGACTGTCAAAATGCGGCAACCATCCTGACGACTCAGTTATCGGATGCCACTGGATACGGGCGCGTCTTCTGCGATGACAATAATCTTGTGACTCAGATTGTGGAAGATCGCGATTGCACAACGGCTCAACGACAGAATCATCGGGTCAATGCAGGCATCTACTGTTTCCGGTGGTCGGCGCTGGCGCAAGTTTTACCCAAACTTCAGCCTAACAATACGCAGCAGGAATATTATCTGACGGATGTGGTGCATTTTTTAGACCCTGTGATGGCGGTGGATGTGCCCGATGACCAGGAGATTTTGGGGATCAACGATCGCAAACAACTGGCGACGGCTTATGAGATCTTGCAAGCCCGGCTCAAAGATAGTTGGATGACAGATGGAGTAACGATCGTTGATCCTGATAGCGTAACGATCGATGATACAGTGCAGATTGAACCCGATGTGGTAATTGAGCCGCAAACCCATCTCCGAGGACAGACCGTGATTCGATCGGGCTGTCGGATTGGTCCGGGGAGTTTAGTTGAAAACAGCGAGATTGGCGAGAATTCTACGGTTCTGTTTTCTGTGGTGTTGGAAAGTATCGTGCAGCCGAATGCACAAATTGGTCCCTACGCTCATTTGCGGGGGCGAGTACAGGTTGGAGAAGGCTGTCGGGTTGGTAATTTTGTGGAGTTGAAAAATACGACTTTGGGCGATCGCACGAATGTGGCGCATTTGTCTTACCTTGGAGATGCCACGGTGGGCAATCGGGTTAACGTCGGTGCAGGAACGATTACGGCGAACTATGATGGAGTCAAGAAGCATCGAACGCAAATTGGCGATCGTACAAAAACCGGTGCCAACAGCGTTTTAGTTGCTCCGATCACCCTCGGAACCGATGTTACGATTGCAGCAGGTTCCACCGTAACCGACGATGTTCCCGATGACTCTCTTGTGATTGCCCGGACTCGACAGGTCATTAAACCGGGTTGGCGTCTGATACCAAAATCAACTGATAACAATCCCTCCTGAAATCAGGAATCGGAGTATTCGGCAGTGTAGTTGAGCGCGGACAATCAGCAGGATTGTCTAATGATGAGCTAAATTCTCTCGTGCGGGGAATGCTGTCGTGCTATCCCGCCATCCAAACGGTAGGGTGTATCCTCTGCTCGATCATTCGAGAGATTTAGCAAAAAGCCGCAACTTTTCATTCACCTTTTGTCGTCATATACCACAGGACTAGAACAGGCTTATTACCATAGGAAGAGAGCCGCTAGTGCTGCCTGTCGAGTGGAGAAATTGATTAAGGGGAGCATCTACCGAGTTTTGGTTCCAAATATAGGTTCCAAACTGATTCGTTGAGCAACCATCAGATTGATTTGTGGGACTTTCCTAGTGCTACCCATCGAATTTGTCGTTATCGGCAAACCAATTTCTCACCAAACCAAAGATCGTAAGCGTCTACAGACCTGGAAGCAAAAGGTTCGGGAAGCGGCTGAGGCTTGCTGGGCAACCAATCCGCCTCTGGGAGGTTCCCTCAGTGTCGTTATCACCCACTATTACGATGTCGTCCTGGGGGAGGAGTCAGGCGTCCCTGATAGTGATAATATAGTAAAGCCAGTCCGAGATGCGTTGAACGGTGTGATGTACGTGGATGATTATCAGATCACGGATTTCATTAGCCGTCGGCGCAACCTCAATGCGTCATTTCGAGTCAAGGGAATGTCTACTGCTCTTGCAGAAGGATTCTGTAAGGGCGAAGAGTTTTTACATATTAGAATAGAGGCTGCGCCTGATCCATCGGACTTGAACTGAGAGCATAGAGTAGCTGTGTATATGACCCATCAAGAAAGTCGGAATCCGTTAGAGCATCGGCGACTGCTGAAGCTTGCCAGGGAGTACCGTCAGAAGGGGTATCAGGTAACACTCCATCCTTCGCCAGAGGAATTGCCCCCCCCCTTGGCGGATTGTTCGCTTGACTTGGTGGCGGTGAGTGATACCCGTGTGGTTGCGGCAGAGGTGCGATCGCGAGAAACTCTCACCCTCAACGGGACTGAAGACTTGCGTAGAATCAGTGAATCTGTCCAACAGCTTCCAGGTTGGGAATTTGAATTAATAGTGACCAATTCCCGCAAAAAGTTCTGAAGTAGCGGCTAGCTATTTTAGAATTTGCACAGTTATCCCCAAATTCCTCAATTCTGGGGAGCCGTGAACTGAACTAGAGCGGCTTTCAATAAATCCAATAGGTAAGGGCGCGGCATGCCGTACCCTTATTTTTGCCTGTATCCCTCATCCTTCAACTTGTCAAATCCCTAAACCAATCGTCCCGCGCCAATTCTCCGAAGTTGGGATCGGTCTTCGCCTCCTTGCGATACTTAGGGTTTAGATTGACGGCTTTCTCTAAGTTTTCGAGCGCTAAATCAATTTCTCCTTGGAGTGCATAACACGTCGCTTTGTTGTAGTAGGCACTGGCATAATCGGGTTTTGCCTTGATCGCCTTGTTGAAGCTGGCGATCGCCTCTTTTTCTCGCCCAAGCTGAATTAAGGCATAGCCCCGACTATCCCAGGCTTTATGAGCATCGGGTCTCAATTCTGTCACTTTATCAAAAGAGGTTATGGCATCATGATATCGCTCTAACTCAAGCAGAGAAAGACCGCGATTCAACCAGGCGACTGAATCCTCCGCCTCTAACTCAGTGGCTTTATCAAAGGCTGCGAATGCTTCATCCGAACGCTGCATCGTGCCGAACATAACCCCTTTATTCACCCAGGCTTCAGAATAATTCGGCTTAAGTTCGATTGCCCGATCCAACGACGCGATCGCCTCATCGTATCGCTTCAACCGTCCCAAGGTGATCCCTCGATTCAGCCATGCCTTTGCATCTTCAACTTGAATTTCCACAACACGATCGAACGCCGCCAAAGCCGCATCATACTGACGCAACTCCTTCAGGACAATGCCTTGGTGATACCAGATTAGACCATTGGTAGGCTGGAGCTTGAGGGCGCGATCGAAGGCTACAACTGCCTCGTCATACCGCTTCAGTTCTTCTAGCGCCATGCCGCGATTGCTCCACGCCACGACATTATCCGGTTGGCTGGCAAGCAGTTTGTCGTATTGGGCGATCGCTTCCTCATGCTGCCCTTGAGCAATCAGTGACTCTGCCTGATTGATGTAATCCTCTGGTGTCAGGAACAGATCTGGCTGAGCCGATTTGAGAATGTTCAGTTGTTTGGTCAACTCCTCCAGGCGTTGCACAACATCCGCTACAAACGATTCAGCAATGAATTGAGGTGAGACTTCTGCTAACTTGTTGAGAATTTCATCTTTTTGCGCTTGGGCATTTGCTTGGGTCGCTGCCAGTTGCGCCGCCGTTTCTGCCTCTAATTTTCGCAAGTTATCTAGGATTACCGCTTGCTGCCCCTCGGCTCCCGATTGCATATCAGAGAGTTGAGCCATATACCGAGTCTCTACCCGTTCCAGATTTTGGCGAATCTTATCCCGTTGCGCTTGGACATCCGATTTGAGGGTAGACAGTTGCGCCACCAAATCGCCTTCCGATTTCTGCAAATTCTTAAGGATGAGATCACGCCGTTCTTGAGTGCCAGACTGCAACTGAGTGAACTGTTCTCGTGCCTCTGTCTCCAATCTTTCTAAGATTTGGCGGAGGTCTTCTTTCTTGGCTTGCACATCCACTTGCAGATCCGATCGCTGTGCCGCAAAATCCGCTTCTACTTTCTCTAGTGCCTGTTGAAGGTCTTGCTGCTTGGCTTGCGCGTCTATCTGGAAGTTCGATCGCTCTGCCGCACAATCGGTTTCTAGCTGCTCTAACAGTCTGCGAAGCGCATCTTTCTTCGCTTGAGCCGCAACTTGTAACTCGGTCTGCTGCCGGGTGAATTCTGTATCCAGGCGTTCAAGATTCTGACGGATGGCATCTCGTTGGGTTTGGGCATCCGCTTGGAGTTGAGTCAGTCGGTTAGAAAACTCGGTTTCCAGTCTTGCCAAATTCAGACGAATGGTTTCTTGCTGCGATTGGGTGCTGGCTTGCAATTCATCCCGCTTTCTGGTGAATTCTGCGCTCAGTTGATCGAGCTCCTGACGCACCACATGCTTCTGATCTTGAACGTCAGCTTGGAGTTGCGATCGTCCCATTGCCACCTCAGCCGCCAATGCCTCCAGGTTGCGACGAATGGTTTCGCGCTGCATCTGCGTATCGATTTGAAGCTGAGACAGTTGAGCCGTCATCTCAACTCGTAATCTTTCTAGAGAATCGAATAAGTCATCTCGGCGTCGGGATGCCTCACTCTGGAATTGAGCCAGTTGGGTTTGGAAATCTGATGTCAGAGTGCGGAACTGCTCAATGGTCTGATTTTGATGCTGTTGCATTTGAACTTGAGCATCCTGACGCAGATCCGCCAGATAAGGAGCCAATTCCGATTCCAGTTGTTCAAGGCGATCGATCGCCAACCCCTTGCGTTGCTCTGCATCCGTCTGGAATTTTCCTAACCGATCGATAAACTCAGATTCAGTCTGCTCCAAACTATGCAAGGTTCGGTCTTTGCGAGACTGCACCGTCAGTTGCAACTCAGACAGTTGGTTGCCAAACTCAGTTTCTCGTTGCTCTAGGGTCTGCTTTGCCGTATTCAGCCGCGTCTCTAGCTCTAAAGCCGCATCTTGCTTACGTTTAGAGATCTCTGCAATCAATTGAGTTAAATTCTCTCGCTTTGCTTCAATCTCTCGCTGCATCTCCTCGGCATCATCCCCCAGTTCCCCCGCATACTCTTCGTATTCCTGAAGCAATTTCTTAACGTCCTGCTTGGCTTCGCTAATTTGACCCTCCAGATCTCCCAACTCCTTCAGGTGTGCCTGCACGATCGCCGTCACTTCCCGAATTACCGATCGTCGCAACAGATAGAGCGCCACGATCGCCGTCACCAACAGCATCGCCAATACTGCCAGCATGACATTGAACAACGTCGTCGTCCGATTGATCTCCCGCAGGCGGTCTAACTCTTCTCGTTCCGCTTCTGAAATCTGATCGGGTTGTGAGGCTGCCTGGGCGTGAAGGGACACATCACGATTTGCCTCGATCGATCGCGTCGATCGGGCATCGGCACCCCCAAGCCACAACAACAATACGGAAAGAAAGACACTGCTCTGCTGAGCTAACGCCAAGATTTTGAGATGCTTGCGCTTCATCGGGGCTTCCCTTTGTTGCTGGTGAGGGTAGTGGGTCATGAGTTGCGATTGTCTATCTTTTCAAGGGTAATCAAAATTAAACCGCTTGCGGAAGTTTTCTGAAACCCCTATCTCCAAACTAAAGTTGGCGTTGCTGAAGGTAGGGATGTTTTTGGGAGAGGCATCCCTTTGTCGGTGCCCGAAATCTTCCAGGGTAGACACAAGACCCACCCCTACCATTGGTAGGGCTGATTCATTCTCCTGCAATCCTGACACAACTTGAGTTTCACTGTTATTGCTCAATCCCCTTCCCAGGCTCAAAGCAGAGCTAAGGAGATTTCCCACAAAGAACCTAC
>JAAUSF010000040.1 GCA_012033255.1 Cyanobacteria bacterium RU_5_0 | reverse complement strand
CCGACTATCGTGTCAAATAAACCCCGCTCTTGCAATGGTTCTGGCTCTCTTGGTTCTCTCAGATGTTTTTACAATACAGGCATTTCCACGGCTTGAACATCTTTTCACCATACTGAGAATTGCTGGCAGGAATTGAGCCAGAAGGGGAAGGATGAAGGAGGAGTGATATTCTTATAGATTGAACCCTTAACAGCAATCCGTAAATCTCGTCGAAACCAAACGATCGTGCGATTCATTCTCAAACAGATCCTTAGCCGTTCTTACAGGGTTACACCTTCCAATTCTTCATCAGTGAGGTCATAGAGGTCTCGCAACTTCTGCAATTTCTCTTGATCGGGGTGCCAGAAGCCGCGACCGTTTGCCTCCAGCATTCTGCCGACAATATTACGGAAGGCTTCAGGGTTAGCTTGGCGCAGTTTGGCTGCCATTTCAGGGTCGAGGGCATAAGTGTCGGCGGCTTGGTCATAGACCCAGTTTTCTTTGAAATCAGTGGTGCCTGCCCAGCCCATGAGGGTGGTCATACGTTGGGAGATTTCGTATGCGCCGCCGGAACCTTGAGTTGCCATCGCATCTGCCCACTTAGGATTGAGGAGTTTAGTACGATACTCCATTCGCAGCAAGTCTTCCAGTTTGCGGGGTGTGGTGTCGTTGGAGAAACTTTCGACGAAACTAGCGGTGACTTTTTTGCCTCGCTGTAACTCTGCTGCTTTTTTCAAACCTCCAGTGTTGGCGTAATATTCTTGGATGTCAGTTAAACCATATTCAACCGAGTCGATTTGCTGGACGACGCGATCGGTACTTTTCAAGAGCGTTTGTAATACCTCTGGTCGCGCTTGTCCCTTGTCTTGACGACCATAACTGAAGGTATTGCGTCCTTCCCAGGTTTGCCCCAGTTCGTCGCCAGTTTCCCAGTTGGAGTCGGTGACACGATCGTTTACTAATGAGCCAAAATCGCCAGCCGGATTGGAGAACAGCCGTGCTGATGAATTTTCAATTCCTTGGGCTTTCAGAGCGAGTGCATGTTTGCGGATGAAGTTGCGATCGTCCGGTTCATCCGCAGTAGCGGCGCGTTTGAATAGATCATCCAGCAATTCAATAATGTTGACGAAGCTATCGCGGAAAATGCCAGACAAGTTACCCAAGACATCGATTCGCGGATGGTTAAGTTCAGATAAGGGCTTCAGTTCGTAGCGAACGATCCGTCCGGTGCCTTCTTTCACAGGTTCTGCGCCAACCAGTTCTAGCAAAATGCCGATCGATTCGCCTTTGGTTTTGATCGCGTCGAGTCCCCAGAGCATAACGGCAACGGTTTCGGGATAGTCGCCGTGTTCTTGCAAATGCTGAGCGATGATTTTTTGAGCAATTTCTCGTCCTCGTTCGTAGGCGGCAGGAGAAGGCATCCGGTACGGGTCGAGAGCGTGGATATTGCGACCTGTCGGGAGAACGCCAATGCCATCGCGGAGTAAGTCACCACCGGGGGCAGGAGGGATGTATTCGCCGTTGAGTCCACGCAGGAGGTTAGTGAGTTCGTCGGTGGTTTGGTTGAGCGATCGCGGATTTCGAGGGCTTCGCTGAAGTTGGGGTAAGAAGATGGGGAGAGAGGGGGCTGGGGGGAGGAGGGGAGAGAGGCAAGGGCTTGCTCTGGTAATTCTTCATTGAAGTAGGCGTTGAGGTAGCGTTCCAGTTCTTCGGGGGTGGGAGGTTCGCCGAGGATGTGGAGTCCGGAGGAGAAAAGGCGGTTTTCCAGGGCTTGCAGGTATTCGTAGAGGATGACGAGGTAGTGGTTGAAGGCGCGATCGCTGAACATCCGAGCGTTTTCAGGCGTAAACTGAATCCCTAGCTGTTTGGCTTCCGGGAAGGGACAATCTGTTTCTAGTCCGGCATCCAGAATCTTTTTGCAGATCGCTTCTTTTAGCGCATAGTTTTTCTGCGGGTCTTCTCGATATTCTGAAATCAAATCGCGTAGGGCAACCAGTTCTTTGTATAAGCCCGCCCGACCATAGGGTGGCACGTTGTAGGAGATCAGAACGCCATAGCCTCGACGTTTTGCCAGGATCGATTCTGAAGGATTGTTGGCAGCATAGAGGTAAAGATTGGGCAGGTTTCCCAGGAGAATATCTGACCAGGAATAGCCCGTGTTGCCCAAGGGAGAGCCAGGAAGCCATTCGACAGTGCCATGCATCCCAAAGTGAATGACAGCATCCGCTTGAAATTCATTTTGCAGCCACTTGTAGAAGGCGGCATATTGGGGATGAGGCGTGAGATCGCGCTCGAACATCAGGCGCATCGGATCGCCTGCCAATCCCAGAGGCGGCTGAACCCCAATCCAGATGTTACCGAGTTGAATGCCGCCAATGTGAAACTCTTCGCCATAGGTTTTAATGCCTGTGCCGGTGAGGGACTTCCATTGTTTTTCGACACGAGAAGTTAGCAGATAGCCAAGCCATTTCTCCAACGTGCGGACGTTGACCCTCGTGGTAACAGATTTTGTAGCCGATGGAGTGAATGAATCGTTAGTTTGCGATCGATCCGTTCCTTCATCCGTTCGTGTCTCCGTTACATCGTCTGCCGTCCTGACGAGTTGAATCAGTTCTTCGCCGTCTTCTGGGAAGTTGCCAACGGTGTAGCCTTGCTCTTTGAGTGCCTGAAGGAGTTTGATGAGGGATTTGGGGACGTTGAGCAGGGCAGCCGTTCCGGTTGCGCCATAGCCCGGAGGAAAGCCGTAGAGAATGATGGCAAGTTTGCGATCGCCGGGAGGGGTCTGTCGTAAGGCAATCCAGTTTTTCACTCGTGCGGTCAAACGGTTGACTCGTTCCGAGATCAGATAAATTTTATCTCCAACGAGTCCGCCCAAAGGAACCGTATCGATCGCCCCATCTAACTCTGGCAGCGCGTACAGCACAACGCTTTGCAGTCCACCAATCCCTTGACGAGTCCAGGAGTGAATGTCTTGAATCAGCAGAGGAGCCGCAACGAAATAAGGAACATTCTTCGCAGTGAGAATGCGTTTGGCGACTTCGACTTGTCTTCCAGCTTCCATCGATCCGGCAGGACCGCCCACGAGGGGAAAGCCGATCGTGGAGACGATCGCATCCACCCGCACTGCTTCGTCTGACAGCGAAGGGGTTTCTACATTGCCCTGCTGTCGCTGTTGCTGTTCATGTGTTGTGGTTAGCCAATCTCGCACGGCAACATGTCCTTCGACGCCATTGATGAAAATGGGCAAGGGCACCAATCCTGCTTGTTCAAAGTGACGAATCAGTCGAGGAATATAAAGCTGTTTGGTGATGACGTGTTTGCGGTAAAGAAGAATCCCAACGGTTGGATGGGAGAGATGTTCCGATGGAATGTCGTTGCGCGATCGATACCAATCCAGATAGTATTTCGGAGATTCAAAGTAGCCTGCATAATCGGGGTGTAGCAGCCCCATGTTGGGAGTTTCGATCGGCGGTGCGATCTCACCAACGTTGAGTTCCAGATAGGTTTCAGCGAGGAACCAGAAGAGGGACGCTACGTTTTCAGAGCCGCCAGCGTTCCAGTAGCCGTAGATAATGAGCCAGTTGCGGAGGTCTTGGACTTTGCCGATCGGCACAAATTTCAGCAGCTTGGGTCCAACTTTGAGGAAGCTGAGATAGCCTGCCAGTTTGTCTTCTTCGCGTGAGTTGCTGAATTTGCTGAGAATAAACTGCACGGGTTTGGGCATTCCTTTGGGCTTGTCGCCGATCGCAAATTTGCCCAGTTGGGTTAGGCTCATGAGTTCAAGAGCAGACTCGAAGATGAGGCGAATCGGAATCTGCTGGACTCGATCGCGCAGCCATAGCACTTGGTCGTAGTCGAATAGAAGGCTTCCGAAGAAGACTTGAGCCTCATGGAGAGCCACTTCAACCTGAGTGGGGTTGGCGGCGAGGTCGCGATCACTGAAGACCTGAATCTCTAATTCCAGACAGCGTTCTTGCGCGATTTGGGCAGCCTGACGATATAAATCAGCGTTGAACGACTCAAACCCTGCAATCAAGACAATGCGTTTCATGTCCTAAATTCGGAAACTAAATTCCCGGCGATCGATTCTGCTGTATTAATAATTGTAAACTCTGAGCTTTCTGAAGAGCCAGCATAGGAACGAGCGTTTATCCTGCTCCATCTCTCTATGGAGTGAAGACAGTAGTTAACTTTCGTGTGAAATGAGAGCGAGGATTAATGGATTACAGGGAAGGGTGTCATGCTATATGGCAGTTGGGGCGCTGGGCGATCGGACTCGCATGTAGAGGAAAATTTCCATGTAATTGCTAATCTTATCTTCTTATAGATGCACGAAGGAACGCCAAATCTGCTAGAAATAGTGAAGTACTCATGCCAGTACTCAGTTCCCTCTAGGGGTGGGTTGGAGTTTAGACAAGGTTTTAGCCAACTTAGCTAAAGCCCTTTCTGTTGGAAGCAACGATTGCTAAGCTTTTCAACCAATTCAATAGTGGGATTGCTCTGCCTGGCGGCAGTTTGGCTCCTCACCCAGTTCTTATTATTGATCACAGTTCATCAGAGGTAAAACTATGAACAAGAAGGCAATCGGTTTGCTTTTGGTTTTGGGTTTGACAGCTACGCTAGCTGCTTGCGGTGGCGGTACGACAGATACCGGCACAGAATCTCCGGAAGCATCTCCTGAATCTCCGGCAGAATCCCCAGCTTCTCCCTCCCCTAGCCCATGAGTTGAGAAGTGGAAAGCGGCTTGAAGTCTGTTGATGATAGAGTTTAAGACTTCGCCATTCATTCACCTGCGTTAGATTTTCACCATTTCTATAGCTTCAGCCGCCTATGGAGTGTTGTTTGGTAGAGTAGTTAAGGCTTAGCCATCTGCTCTCCTGATACGATAACTCTGTAGGCTGCTTGATATTTGAATGTTGTTATTGCAATTTAGTACCTCTCACTATTGCCGGAAAGCAAGGCTGGCTTTAGGGTATAAGCACATTTCGTATCAGGTTGAAAATCTTATACCTGGGCTTCATGCGGTTAAGCTCAAACCTTTGACTGGGTTGACTACGGTGCCTGTTTTGCTGCCGCAAAAGCCAAATCAACCAGATGCGATCGCTGATTCTACTCGAATTCTGCATTTCCTGGATACTGACTGCCCTGAACATCCCTGTCGCTTTCTGACCCCGATCGCAACTCAGAAGTTTGGGCATTGGAAGATTGGTTAGATGAAAGCATTGGCGTGGCTACTCGCTTTGTCTACTATCACTTCCGGGCCGGGGAAGGCAAACAAATTGATCCATCTTTACCCAGCCAGATTTTGATTCAGGTGGTGCGCTGGCAGTATGGCATCAGTCAAGCACGAGTCGATTTGGCAGTGAGTCGGCTTAACGCCGCATTAGATTTTTTGGCTGGACGATGGCAAACCGAGTATTTAGTGGACGATCGGCTCACGGCGGCTGATATTGCGGCGGCGGCTCTCCTCAGTCCACTGGCATTGATCCCCATGTATCGCCAAGAGTATGCTTGGTTGTTCGATCGCATTATCCAGATTCATCAGGTTTGTGGTGAACCGTTGCCACCGGGACTAAAGGATGAGGGATGAGGGAGTGAGCTACCGTGTACACCATCTCGTATGAAATTCTAAAATTCTGCTCGATCCCCCTAAATCCCTCTTTTCAAGGGAGACTTCCGATCCGGTTCCCTCCTTTTTAAGCAGAGTTAGGGAAGATCAAACCACGCGAATACCGAATCTAGAGAACTTGTGTGTATACGGTAGGGAGGGAGAGAGTGACAATAATCAATGACCAATGACCAATGACCAATGACAAGAATTATTGGGTTAGGGCTAGCTTTGAGTTGGATGGGTGGAGGTGTAGTGGGAGCAATCGTTCCTGCTATGGCATTGCCGCCGCCTGAAGACGTGCCAGAAGAAGTCTTGCGGACGGAAATTATTACAGAAGCCCGATCGCCTGTCACAGGGGAACCATTGACGGCGGCAGAATATGCTGAACTCGAAGAAGAACTCCAGCGCAATCCAGAACTGTATAGTACTTTGCCCTCTCAACTTCGCTATATCATCACACTCCTGCAACTCCGCCGTGCCCTCCGCCGCACCATCTTCCCATTCATTCCTTAGGTATAGCGCCATTACCCATTACCCACTCCCCATCACCCATTACCTCCCCTCCAACAACACCAGCGACTCTTCTGTGGCTTCCTCAAGATGACGTTCTAAGGCAGTGCGAGTACGGGCAATGCGATCGGCGAGGGCAATATTTTCTTGGGTGAGTAAGCCAATTACCTGTTGAGGCTGATCTCGGTTCACGACGGGGAGTTGTTGTATGCCTCTGGCAGACATGCGATCGGTGGCGTCGGCGATCGGTTCATCCTCGTAGGCATAGAGGAGGTCGGTGGTGCAGAGATCCTGAATCGGCTGATGCAATAATTCTTCCACCTCAAATTCTGATTTGGCTCTGGCGATGAGCCGATGCACATCTTGCAGCGTAATGATGCCAACCAGTTGTTCTTCTTCGTCTATGACGAGGGCGCAATAGGTGCGTTGTGCAATCAGGGTCTGTCCGGCTTCCCCCAGTGGCAAGGTGCCAGCCAATCGCAAGGGTGAAGGTTGCATGGCTTCAACAACGGTAATTGAGGAGGGTTCGGGAGGGAGGAGTTGCTCAATGCTAGGTTGTGGTTCGGGGGTGTTATCAATCACCACTTGCGGATGGAGGTATTCCACCATCCAAATACTCAATCCAACAGCCGTCATTAAGGGAAGGACAATCCGATAATCATGGGTGAGTTCAAATAATAGCAAGATCGCCGTTAGCGGGGCACGGACACTCGCTGCCAGGAAAGCCGCCATCCCGACCATTGCGTAAGCTGGAGACGATGCCATATAAGCATCTGAGTGGGGAAGTGCGATCGCCAGCACTTTCTCATAGGCAGTTCCTAACGACGCGCCCAGAAATAAAGCTGGAGCAAACACACCCCCGACAAATCCACTGCCAAAACTTACTGCCGTCATGATTAACTTGACAACCAGCAGCGCGATCACCATTTGCAAGGGAAACTGCACATCTTGCAACATCGCTTCGATCGTTTCATAGCCAACGCCCAAAATCTGAGGAAGTTGCAGCGCCACCAAGCCCAAACACGCTCCTCCCATTACAGGATGAAGCGGCTGCGGAATCGTCGCTAGCCATTCTAGTCCGGCGATCTCGCCCTTAAAAGACTGCTGAGAGAGTTTCAACAAGCGAATATGTAAGAGCGACAGCAAGCTGGCTAACAGTCCTAGTCCCACATAGAGCGGCAGTTCGAGTAGACTCCGCACTTCATAAGCAGGGAGGGCAAAGGCAGGTTGCGATCCCAAGCCAATTTGGGCGATCCAGGCAGCAACGACGGCCGCCAGCAAGACGACACTCGCTGCCGATGCGGCAAAGGTGGTTCCCATCACGACTTCGAGCGCAAAAAATACCCCGGCGATCGGTGCATTAAATCCGGCGGCTAATCCGGCGGCGGCTCCGGCACTCAGTAACAATCGCTGTCGTTCTTGGGAGACGCGCAACACCTGCCCCAACAGCAAACTAAAATAGGCTCCAATTTCTACACTCGGCCCTTCAGGCCCCAATGATGCACCGCTTCCCAGCGAAATAGACGCGGCTGCCATCTTCGTAATCGGATTTTGCAACTGTAGCTCTCGATTGCCCTGAACGACTTCTAGCAGCGTCGCCAGTCCTGGACCAAAATTTCGCATTCGCCATCGCATCAAGCCGACTAACAATCCACCTAGAAGCGGGATCAGGGCTAATGTCCAATGTCCCCAGGCTGACAGAAACCCGGATACCTCTGCAAACATCAGGTGATGCATCAGGTGAATCAGGGCACGAAATAACACAACGCCCGCTCCAGCACCCGTACCGACCAGCACGGCTAGCAGCAGCACCACGGATTCTGGGGTGGGTTGCAGACGGTTTAGAAGTTTGGTAAATCGAAAAGCAGGAACACGGGTGGGTTGCCTGGAGTGCGGCAGCCCATTGGGGACAGGAGTAACGCTCATTCGCTGGAGATGGGCTTAGGCTGGAAGTGGAGGGATAGTGAGGCTGGAGAAGCCTATTTCCTATTGTGATTGATGATCACCAGAGCGTTACATTTCGTAACCAAACAAATTGGGGTCAACCTCGCCTAACGGCAAATCGGCTAAGCCATACTCTGCCCAACGGCGATCGACCCTTTCTGCCACTTGCGAATCGGATTCCAGGGGATCGCCCCACGGGTGATCGGTTTCCGGCGGAATTTTTGTAGTGGCATCAATGCCCATTCGTCCCCCTAAACCAATTTTTTCACTAGCAAAATCCAGCGTATCAAACGGGGTTTCGGGCAGGATAAAAACATCGCGCACCGGATCAACTTTCGAGGTAATGGCCCACACCACCTGACGGGGATCACGAATGTTGATCGATTTATCGACCACAATCACAAATTTGGTGTAGGTGAATTGGGGCAGCGCACTCCAGAAAGCCAGCGCCGCTCGTCGAGCTTGACCGGGATAGGCTTTGTCGATCGAAATAATCGCTGCCTTATAGCTCAAGGCTTCCATTGGCAGGAAAAAGTCGGTAATTTCAGAAACTTGCTGCCGCAGGATCGGCGTGTAAATCCGATTGAGGGCGATCGCCATCATCGCTTCTTCCTTGGGAGGGCGACCGCTAAACGTGGTCAGATAAATCGGATCGTGGCGATGGGTCAGGCAGTGAAAGCGGATTAATGGCGAATCTTCCACGCCGCCGTAATAGCCCATATGATCGCCAAACGGCCCATCGGGCAAGACTTCACCGGGCGTAATCGTCCCTTCTAAGACAAACTCCGCATCGGCAGGAACTTCTAAATCCACCGTCTTACACTTGGCTAGGGTCACACCAGAGCCGCCATAGAGTCCGGCAAACAGCCATTCAGACAAATCCACCGGGATCGGGGTAGCCGCCGCCATAATGATCAGGGGATCAACCCCCAGGGCGATCGCCACTTCCAATTTTTGACCGCGTTCTGCCACCTTTCGCAGATGTCTGGCTCCGCCGCGCACAGAGAGCCAATGCACCGTCATCGTATTTTTCGACTGGAGTTGCAGACGGTACACTCCGACATTGGGCGTTCCGGTTTCGCAATCTTTGGTAATTACCAATCCCAGGGTGATGATTCTGCCTGCATCCCCCGCATAAGGACGAATCATCGGAATCTGATTTAAATCCAGTTCATCCCCCTGAATCACCACTTGCTGACAAGCGGGAAAGAAATCGCGACCCGGTTTTGCCCTAACGACATCAAACAAAATCTTGCCAAACTCGATCGCTTGCGAAATCTTTTTCGGCGGTTTGGGCTGTTGCAACATGCCCAACTTTTTGCCCAGCGTTTCCAACTCTTCCGGACGCTCCATGTTCATCGCCCAACAGATCCGCTCGACGGTGCCCATTGTGTTGATGGCGATCGGATAGGGAGAGCCTTTGACGTTCTCAAATAGCAATGCCGGCCCGCCCCGTTGCAACATCCGGTTGGAGATCTCGGCAATTTCCAGGTCTGGGTCAACCAATGCACTGATTCGTCGCAGTTGTCCCCGTTGTTCAAGCTGATTCAGGAATCCCCGTAGATCTCTCGCCATAGTGAAGGAATGTAAAGCGCCATTCTCATTATGCGGGAGATGCATCCATCTATGTCTTCTCGACTGTGACCCAGGCAGGCAAGATGCCTGCGCTACGGATCGCTTAACTCGATAAGACAATTTTTCTTTATCCTTTACGAAATAGCACTACTGTCAGCGATACTTCGCCACTGAGCAATCTGGCGATCGTTGGATATGTTCATCTATACAGACGTTTTGGACGCAGCACGCACTGAGTAACACGTCGATGTTCTTGACTAACACGCCGATCGCATCAAGTAACACGTCGATGTTCTTGAGTAATCTGCCGATCGCATCGAGTAATACCTACCATTTCCCTAAATTGCGGCTACAGATTCACCACTCATCCTCCATCCCTCATCCCCCATCCCTGACTCATGATGGGCATTGCTGAATAGTGGGATGAATTGTTATTCAGTCCTGCATTGCCCCCTAAATCCCCCAATTCTGGAGGACTTTGAAGTTGGGTTCCCTCCAAAGTTGGCTACCGTGTACACACAAGTGGTTGAATCTAACCCAACTCCTGCCGAACCGCCCCCTAACCCCCAATTCTGGGGGAACCGAACCCGGAACCGAACCGATCAAAGTCCCCCAGAATTGGGAGATTTAGGGGGCTAGACAGCGTTCAATCTCAACCCGATCGACTGGTGTGTACACGGTAGCCAAAGTTGGGGGCTAGGGGGGCAAATCATCCCTGTATTCAGTAACGCCACATGAATAACCAAACGATCGCCTCAATTGTCCGGTATTTCTCTAGCCAAACCAGAAAATTTAGGCTAGAACCGAAGCAATCTTAAGGGCAAAAAGGCTATGGACCCCGTATCGTTAATTGCTATTTTTGCGGCGGCATTTGTGGTGAAATTGGGTGAGAAAGCTGTAGATGTGCTGGGTGAGCGGGCGGTTGAAAGTGGCGGCAATTTGCTCTCAGTGCTTCAGCAACAAGATCCAGATGCAGTGGTGACGATCGAACGGATTGCCCAAAGAAGTGACTTAACTGAACAAAACTTTGTGGATGCAGAGGTTTTAGAACTGACCGATCGACTGAGGCAGTTAGCCAGTACCAATCCAGAAGTGAAGACGGCAATCAACACCGCATCCACTGCCGTACAACAGCAGCCCAGTGCGATCGTCATCATGAGCAAACTGGCTGAGAAAATCGGAGTGGTCAATTTGGGTGAAGTTCGAGAACAACATAACACCATTAACCTTTGACTCCAGCCGTCGGGAGGGGCACCGACAGAGACCAGCACCCCCCAGAAGTTCCAGGTTCCTCATTTTCGCAATCCCTATTTCACCGGACGCGAGGAATTACTGTCTCAGTTGCATCAAACCCTGGGACAGACAGGAGCGGCCGCCCCGAATCAGGCAAAGGCGATCTATGGATTGGGCGGTGTTGGCAAAACCCAGACCGCCGTGGAGTATGCCTATCGCTATTTCTATGATCAGTCGGTCTATGAGTGGGTGTTTTGGCTGAAGGCAGATACCGATTTGAGTTTGGCGACCGATTTGGGCAGATTGGCGGATCAGTTGCAGTTACCGGGAGCGCCCGATCGCCAACTGGATGAGAAAGTGGCGGCGATGCAGCACTGGTTGGAGACTCATAACGGCTGGCTGCTGATTTTTGACAATGCCGATGATCCAGACTTGGTAGCACCCTATCGTCCCCGCAATCCCAACGGGCGCATCTTGCTGACTTCACGGGCACAGAAATTTGCCCCTCTCGGAATTGCTCAACCGCTTGAGATCCGGGACATGACTCCGGCTGAAGCAAGAGCGTTTCTACTCACGCGGATCGAGCGGCAACCGCAAGCCATCACCAAAGTAGCCACAGTGGATGAACTTGCCAGGGAATTGGGCTATTTGCCACTGGCACTGGAGCAGGCAGGGGCGTATCTCAGTCAACCGGAAGCGGTGTCTGTTGAGGAGTATTTGCCACTTTATCGCCAGCAACGGTTGCATATATTGGAAGAGCAAAAACCGGAAACAGGTGATTATCCAGAATCGGTGGCAACCACCTGGGCAATTAATGTTCAGGCAGTAGCACAAACAACTCCGGCAGCCGTTGAATTACTGCGTTTGAGTGCGTTTCTCTCAGCCGATGATATTCCCTATGAGTTGCTAGTGTTGGGCGCAGAGCAGTTAGGTGAGTCGTTGAGTCAGGCGTTGGCAGAGGCAGCCAATCATCCAATGGTCTTACCCCGGTTACTGAAGGCATTAACCCGCTATTCCCTAATTCGGATTGAACTGGAAAAGTGCTATAGCATTCACCGCATGGTGCAGGAAGTGTTACGGGATGGCATGGACGATACGATGCGACAGCAATGGTTGGAACGGGCTGTGGAGGCATTGAATCAAGTATTCCCGTCAGGAGACTTTGAAACTTGGCAGCATTGCAAACGGTTGGTGACGCATGTGCAAACAATCGAGTGTCATTTTACCCAGCTTACTCATCCCGCTGTCTCATCGGGGCGATTGCTGAATGCGGCAGGTTATTACCTGCATGACCAGGGACGCTACAGCGAAGCCGAACCGCTCTATCTCCGATCGCTCTCCATTCGGGAGCAACAGCTAGGGGAGCAGCATCCGGATGTGGCAAGCAGTCTCAACAATCTGGTAGGACTTTACCAATCGCAAGGACGCTACGCTGAAGCCGAACCGCTTTATCTTCGAGCCTTAGCCATTCTGTTCGATCGTCTGGGCAAAACGCATCCTAATACACAAACGGTCTGGCGAAATTTCCTTTATTTCTTGCAGCAGGTAATCCAGGCAGGGCAAACCACGCAACTCTCGGATCATCCGTGGACGCAAGCCCTGTTGCGGCAGATTGAAGAGCAGAGTGGGGAGTAGGGTGAGGGTAGCAACCATCCATTACGCTAGAAGTCCCAATGACTGGCTTAAGAAATGGAGAAGGAGAGCGAATAGAATAGACTCAGGCAAAAACAAATTTAGACATCATGAACACTCAATTAGTTGAGTCACTCGTCCAAGTGATTCTCTCCCTATCCGATGAAGAACGTGTCCTATTGGGGGAAAAACTCTCTACCGCCAGTCAAGCCGAAACATCAGCCGAACCCCAATGGACAGAAGAAGCCGTTGCCGTTTTTCTTTCCCTTGGACGGAATGCGGTTCCCGGTCGGCTAAAAAATACTGCTGTTCATCACGATCGCTATCTCTACAGCAACCCAGAATGAATCGACTCTTCGTAGACACAAGTGCCTGGGCAGCGATCGCGGATGCCAGTGATGACCAGCATGATGTAGCTTTGGTTTACCAAGCCGAAATTGCTGGGCGCTATCGCCTGATCATCACAAACTACATTCTGGACGAACTCTACACCCTACTGCTGATGAATATTGGCTATATCCCAACAATCAGTTTCAAACACAGGCTCGATCAACTGATTCAAAGCGGTTTTGTTGAAATCATTTGGGTTTCAGAATCAATAGCTAATCGCTCCTGGCAGGTATTTGAGCAATTCAATGTTGATAAGTTCTGGTCATTCACAGATTGTGTGTCCTACGTTGTCATGCAAAGTCACAGCATCACAGAAGCCTTCAGTTTCGATCGCCACTTTTCTCAGATGGGGTTTATTCGTCGCCCCTAAAGGGTACAGACTATCCTCATGTCGCAACCAATCTCAACAATCTGGCAGGACTGTACCGATCGCAAGGACGCTACGCTGATGCCGAACCGCTGTATCTTCGAGCCTTAGCCATTCTGTTCGATCGTCTGGGAGAAACGCATCCTAATACACAAACGGTCATAGAAAATTTCCTCTATTTCGTGCAGCAGGTAATCCAGGCAGGGCAAACCGCACAACTCTCGGAGCATCCGCTGACGCGAGGGGCGATCGAGCAAATGCAGCAACAAACAGAGTGAAGCAATCCGGCAGAGCAGGCGATCGTCCCAGTCGCGTCGAATATGCCAAACTCAGATCAGATGCAGCGCAACGATGGGGGAATGATGACCAACCTGAAAGAAGCTTTGAAATCTGTGCAGTTCGTTATCGATAGCCAGGGTAATCGAACTGGTGCATTGCTGAATATGGCAACCTGGGAGGCATTACTCGACTGGTTAGAAGCACAGGAAGACCAGGAAATCCTGGAGCAATCCCTGGAAGAACTGACTCAAGCTGGAGGTCGTCCGGAACAAGCTGGATGGCTCGACTGGCAAACGGCTCGGAGTCACTGGGATGACTGAATCCTCCACCTATCGGGTTTTTCTCAAACCAGAAGTCGATCGAATAGGGCGCAAATTACCGGGTATGATGCGGCAGCGCATCCGGCGCATGATTGACGAATTGGCTGAAAACCCGCGTCCCCATAACAGTATCGCCATGCAAACGTCTAAACCTCTAAACGTAGAACCTCGTCGAATTCGAGTGGACGATTGGAGAATTCTTTACGTGATCGATGAAACATGGCAAGAGGTTTCAGTGATTGCCATTCGCCAACGCCCACCCTATGACTATGAAGACTTGGTTGAACTGCTAGCCGAGTTTGAAACCTCAGACGATTGATTTTCCTGAATTCCTGATTGTTTACGGCAGGTGATCCAGGCAGGGCAAACCGCACAACTCTCGGAGCATCCGCTGACGCAAGGGGCGATCGAGCAACTGACGCAGGGGGGATGAGATAATAGCCATAGCAGAAACAGATTGAGATCGATCGGAAGAGAGCCTCACGATGGAATGCATCAAGATTAGAAAAACCATTCTCGGTGATTCGCTAGAGTTGAGCGGTTTATCCAGGTTTCAAGGTCAGGAAGTTGAAATTGTCATCTCGCTAGCAAAAACAAAGTCCGGACAGCCTGAGCAAAAACCAGGGTTTATGAGGTTTGCAGGAATTGCAGCGAATGAAACTGTATTCTTGGAAGAGATGGAGAACGAGATAACGACGAATCGAGGCTTAGATTTACAAAGGAAATTTGATCTGTGAGGAAGGCAATCCTGGATACCAATATCATTTCTTACTTTCTCCGAGGAAATGCCGCAGTAGTTAACAAACTGAGTCAATACAGTCAGTTTTACACTGCACTCACCTTTTCATTGTTGACCTATTACGAGATCAAAAGTGGTTTGCTTTACAAGAATGCCAGCAATTTGTTAACCCGCTTTGAAGAACTGGCAAGCGAAAGCGAAATTTTGCCATTAAGCCTGACAACGATGAATATTGCCAGTGACATCTATGCAGACTTGAGGCAACAAGGGTTACTGGTTCCTCCCATTGATATTCTGATCGCCGCCTCTACGATCGAATTTAACGCGCTTCTGGTCACTGCAAATCTCCGACATTTCACAATTATTCAGAATCTAGACTGCGAAAATTGGGCGGAATGAAGACAAAGGCAAAATTTCCTCTACTTCTTGTAGCAGGTAATCCAGGCAGGGCAAACTGGGCAACTCTTGGAGCATCCGGTGATGCGAAGGGCGATCGAGACGATAGACTGGACAAAAGACCTGGAGGTTTTCCAGTGGATTCCACCCCTACATCCGACGTTTTAACCCTGGAAGAAGCGGCAGCTTACCTGAGAGTGCCGCCTGAAGCCTTGCTGCATCAGGTCACTCAAGGCAACTTACCTGGACGCAAAATCGACGAAACCTGGCGTTTTCTCAGAGTCGCGATCGATGATTGGTTGCGCCTGCAAGACAGCCGTATCCTTTTACTTCAACAAGCAGGTGCTTTTGCCGATGATGAATCACTGGCGGATTTGAGGACAGCCATCTATCAAGCCAGAGCACGATCGGAAGTTGATGACGGAACCCAATCCATAAATGCACCTGCTTGATACCGATACGTTGACACACTTGTATGCAGGTAACTCAAAAGTGGCAGAGCGTTTGAGAACCTTGAACGATCCAGTGGTTGGAACCACAAGGATCACAAAAATAGAACTGCTGAGAGGTCGAATGGATTACGTCCTCAAAGCAGCAACAGGTGCGGACATACTCCGGTCCCAAGGACTGCTAGAGCGGACCGAAGAGTTGCTGGCGCAAATTCTAATCGTGCCTCTGGATTCGAGAGCAGCAGAGCAATTCGATCGCCTGCGTTCAATTCGCAATCTGGGGAAAGTGGGACGAGCAGATCTCTTGATAGCCAGTATTGCACTGGCAAATCGAGCAACCCTGGTTACACGCAACCTGCGACACTTTCAACAAATCTCCGGTTTGGTTGTTGTGAATTGGGTGGACTAGAGATACAGCAACAAACAGAATTGGGATGACTGAATCACCCACTTATCAGGTCTTCCTCAAACCAGAGGTGATGCAGGCAGGGCAAACCACGCAACTCTCGGAGCATCCGCTAACGCGAGGGGCGATCGAGCATCTGCGGCAGGGAGAATAGCATGAGGAGGAGCGATCGAGCCACTACACTAGAGGAAATAGCGTCCACTGTTGTTTAGCTAGCATCAACTATGCCAACCCTTGAGCAGGTTCTGGATATCGCCCTGCAACTGCCACTTGAACAGCAGACCATATTGATCGAGATCCTTCGCCATCGGCAGATTGAAGCCCGTCGTGCAGAAATTGCAACCAATGCTCAACAGGCGATCGAGGCATTTCATCAGGGGCAATTAGCCCCACAATCGGCTGATGTCGCGATCGCAGAACTGCGTCGATCGTTCAACAACGAGATTAGCGCATGAGGCAACTGGTTCTCAGCACTGGATTCAAAAGAGCCTTTCGCAAATTTGTAAAGCGAAATCCGCAGTCGCAGAGTCAAATTGAAGGTATCTTGAGCCAAATGCAAGCAGATGTGTTTGCACCCCCATTGGGAACTCACAAGCTCAGTGGTAATCTCTCTGGACTGCGTGCTTGTTCCTGTGGCTATGATTGTCGAATTGTGTTTTCGATTGAGAAAGACAAAGAAACTGAGCGGGAAGTAATTGTTTTGATCGATATTGGAACTCATGATGAGGTTTACTGAAGTGGGGCGATCGAACATCTGCGGCAGGGGGAATAGGGGGATGGGTGGATGGGTGGAGGAGGAGGGGCGATCGCTCTAAATAAATTAGCTCATGATCTTATGATCAGGATCAACCCATGCGATTCAGTAAGAAACCACGATGAACACCCAACTCGTAGATTCGATCGTTCAAACGATTCTGGCTCTGTCACCCCAGGAACGTGTTCTTCTAGAAGAAAAGCTATTTGCCAACCTTCCCTATCCATCTGATTCAGAATTGCTCCATCTGGCTGAACAGGGAAACGCCTTTGAGTTTCTCCACGATGAGCCTGATCTGTACAGCCTGGAGGATGGAGAAGCGATCGAATGGACTTAAGCAAAGGTGACGTGGTGCTCGTCGAATTTCCCTTTACTGATCTCAGCCAAACCAAACTGAGACCTGCGATCGTTCTATCGGTTAGCGTTGCTCTCAATGAAGTAACGTTGTGCTTTATCTCATCCCAGAACGTCAGCCACTTAACTTCAGCAGAATTTGCCTTAAAGAGTGATGAGCCTGAGTTCTTAGGAACAGGACTGCGAGTTTCTTCTAAAGTGAGAGTGACGCGAATGATTACCCTGCAACATCAACTGATTCAACGGCGCATCGGAAAGTTGAGTTCCAGACAAATCCAGCAATTAGACACGCTTTTGATTCAAGCGTTTCAACTGACTGTATAAGTAGCAATTGCTTCAGAGGCAATCGAAGATGCAGGCAGGGCAAACCGGGCAACTCTCGGAGCATCCGGTGACACGAAGGGCGATCGAGCGTTTGACGCACGGGTGAAGGGGGAGATGCGTGGATGGAGAGGAGCGATCGATTCAGCTACCTCTCATAGTGATACTTGCATGAGGCGATGACAATTTCTCGATCGTTGACCCGATAAATCAGGCGATGTTCATCTGTAATTCGTCTTGACCAAAACCCGCTGAATTCATACTTCAGAGGCTCGGGCTTACCCAATCCGGTGAACGGTGAGCGATCGATATCTTTGATCAGTTCGACAATCCTGGCATAGAGTTTTCTGTCAATCTTCGCCCACTCGTTGAAATCCTCAAAGGCACCCCCTTCAAACACAACTTTTCGTTTCATCCCAGCTTGTCCAGGTCAACTTCCACGAGATTGGTGCGGTTGTGAATGTTTTCGATCGCCTGCAATAATCGGTTTCGATTAGCCTCAGATGCCATGAGATAAGCGGTCTCATCCACTTCGTACACCACAATCTCAATTTCTCGATCTTGAAAGGTGGCTTTCAGCCCGTCTATAAATCGCTGATCAATTTCATTTGCCTTCAAGCGATAGACCGTATACATGGAACGCCTCATCACACAGCAACGATAGAGTAATTCAACTATAGCTTGGGAGGTAAAAGGCGAAATCTCCTCGATTTCTTGCAGCAGGTAATCCAGGCAGGGCAAACTGGGCAACTCTCGGAGCATCTGGGGACGCGAGGGCGATCGAGCATCTGCGGCAGGGAGATGGGGGGTGTGGAGGGGCGATAGACTGATAAGAAGTACAGATCAAATCAGAAAAGACAGCGATGGACGGAAATGAATTGAAGCAACTGGTCAAAGAGAGTGTACGAGAAGTTTTACGGGAGGAGCGATTGAAACTATGCCAAATCCTGATCCCGTTCGTCAGCGATAGAGAAATGCGGGCGATCCAAGAAAAACTTGGTTCTCCCTCGAATTACGACAAGACCGAGTTCATCAACATGACGGATTGGGTCAAACATGGAAATCGTCTTCAGTAGAGGAGCAGTTAAATTTCTAGAAAAACTATCTGCTAAAGAAGTCGAAAAAATCCGTGAGAAACTTGCAACTCTTCTACAATTGCTTGACTCAGAAGGAATGGTTCCATTTAACGAAATGGATATCAAGAGTTTGAAAGGAGAATGGAAAGGCTTTTTGCGGATGCGAGTCGGCAAAACCCGAATCGTCTTTAAAATTGATGCAGAATTGAACGAACTTCAAATTTATGACATCGATTTCAGAGGCAACATCTACAAATCGCTGCAACTCTCGGAATACCGACGAAATGAGAGGCGATCAAGCATCTGTGGCAGGGATGATGGGGGATGAGGAGGGGCGATCGAGCATCTGAGACAGGGGCAATAGAGGAATGCAGGCAGGAGAACGATCGCCTACTCAATCTAGCTGGCTTCGATCGTCGGAGCTTTTGTTTCACCCCAAACTTCAGGTATTCTGCCCCTTGCACTGCTTCGAGTATATCTCGCTTGAGCAGTTGCCAGTTTTGTAGCGTGTATCCAGCACGGGCTAAAAACTCAGATTTATCATCCTCGACTTGATAAACGGAACCGAGGCTATGACTTTCTCGATCAAGAGTTACAGCAAGTCGTGCGGGACGCAGAGTTGGGCAAACGCTTTGCTGACAAACTGGTGAAGGTGTGGAAACGCAGTGGCGAGGAAACCTGGGTACTGATTCACATCGAAATCGTGCGACGTGAAAGTCGTGCATTAGGCGCAACTGCGCTATGCGTCTCTATTATTAATTTTATTGAAAAACTTTATTGAAATAAGAACACTGAGATAACCCACACGATCGATCGCCTTACCCCACTCGCTAGCGATTTCATTTTTTGGTTTCGCTGATTATTGCTCATATCGGTCTTCTTAACGCCTCCATAGGCTGATATGATCCATAACTACATATGGCTCATCAAGTGGTTTATCCAGACAAGTTCGCATTCATAGATCAGGCGTTAGCAGAACGATCGCAGACTCGACGGTTGCGATCGCTCTATCCTTTGTATCCTGAAGATGCAGTTTATGTTTTGAAGCAGGAGCAACGATTACTGAATTTCAGTTCTAATGATTATTTGGGTTTATCTAAACATCCATTGCTGATTCGTGCCGCGCAACACTACATTAGTCAGTATGGGACAGGAGCAACTGCTTCTAGATTAGTAGCAGGAACCTATGATATTCATCAGCAAATTGAGCAGAAATTGGCAGTTGCTTGTGGACGAGAAGCGGCGTTAGTTTTTACCTCTGGATTTCAAGCGAACTCAACTATTTTGGTTTCTCTACTCGATCGCCAGTCTTTAGTGCTATGCGATCGTCTCATTCATAACAGCCTAATACAAGGTATTTTGGCAAGCCGAGCAACGTTCATTCGCTATCGTCACAATGATTTGAATCACCTGGAAGAGTTGCTGAAGCAAGCGATCGATCAATCCTATAGCCGGATATTAATTGTGACAGAAACAGTGTTCAGTATGGATGGCGATCGGAGTAATATTGATGTTTTGATTCAGTTGGCACAACAATACAATACAATTCTGTATCTTGATGATGCTCATGCAGTAGGAGTTTTAGGTAAAAATGGGATGGGATTAGCTGCTTATCATCCAGAGATTGATGTTGTCGTTGGTACATTTGGTAAAGCGTTTGGATCGTTTGGTGCGTTTGTCACCTGTTCTAAGAAATTGCGGGATTACTTCATCAATTTTTGTCCTGGTTTTATCTACACTACCGCCTTACCACCAGGAGTTATGGGAGCGATCGAAGCAGCACTAGAATTGATGCCAATGCTAGATCAAGATCGATTTCAGTTAAGTCAAAATGCCAATCATCTCTGCGCTCAGTTTCAACAGATTGGCTACAATATAGGGGCTTCTAATTCTCAAATTATTCCTCTGTATATTGGTGATGAAGCGAAAACACTACGGCTTTCCCAATGGTTAGAAGAACAAGGGATTTTAGCGATCGCGATTCGTCCTCCTACGGTTCCTTCAAATACCTCCAGAATTCGCTTTGCCTTATCTAGCCAACACAGGTCTAATCAGTTAGATTATCTGGTTCACACTATTCGCTCATGGCATGAACACTAATGTAGAAATCATCGCTTATCATGGCTGGGGCTTCGATCGAACCTGTTGGTATCCCTGGAAAACATTACTACTAAACAAGGGATTTCGTTTTCAACTATTCGATCGAGGCTACTTTGGTAATGAATCGAATTTAACCTTTAACCTTCCCTGGCAACAAAGACTGGAGGAATTAGAGATACCCTCCAAACGAGTCATTTTAATTCACTCCTACGGACTTCATCTCTGCCCGATCGAGCATCTTCAATTATCTGATTTACTAATTATATTTAGCAGTTTTCGAGAATTTCATCCTGAACTAGAGCCATTTAGACGACGCTCGAAAGTAGTTCTCGATCAGATGAAACAACAGTTGAATAAAACTCCTGAAATAGTGTTGAATACTTTTAAGGCAAAATGTTATCATCCTCAACTTTGGCAACCGATCGCTCATTCTGCCTGTAATCTAGATCTGCTAGTTCAAGACTTAGAACATCTAGGCACATCTTCGGTTAATATTGAACTCTTACAATCACTCCCAAAAGTTATTATTTTTCATGGAGTAGACGACCGAATTGTATCTATTGAAAAAGGACAAGAACTTTTTGAAACTCTTGAAGCGAATAGTGATTATTTTGAGATCAAAGGGGCAGGTCACGCTCTACCCTTCACCCATCTCAAAGCCTGCTGGTCATTTATTGATCCATTCATTTGCGAATGAACACATTTAGAGTCAATACTCCTGCCAATAAACAAAAAATTGCCAAAACGTTTGGTCAAGCGGCTAAGGTTTATAACGCTCAGGCGCAGATGCAAAAAGACTGTGCTAAGCACGTATTAAAGCTCGTAGAATCTTATAAAGTTGATCTACCTGACGGTGTAATTCTTGAAATTGGGTGTGGAACAGGATTTGTCACTAAAGGCTTAATTCAGCTTTTTCCCGATCGCCCCCTAGAAATCACTGATCTCTCATCTGAAATGCTGCACTTCTGTCAGACTAATCTCAAGATTTCTTCAACGCAAGAAGCCATGATTTTGTTTAGACAAGTTGATGGAGAAACAATCGCCACTCCTTCTAGTTCCTATGCAGCGATCGCCAGTAGTTTTGTAATTCAGTGGTTTCAAACACCAATTCCAAGCCTTCGCAATTTATTGAATCAACTCAAACCTGGAGGATATTTCTTTCTTTCTTTTCCGACTTGCCATAGTTTTCCAGAATGGAAATCTACCTGCGAATACCTTAATTTACCGTGGACAGTCAACTCATTGCCTGATCCTAAAATGCTGATTCAACAGCTTTCTAATGATGCTAAATGGCTCTACTGGTATGAGGAAGAAATTTGCTTAACTTTTCCTGACGCAACTCATTTTTTTAAAAGCCTTAAATCAATTGGGGCAGGATTTAATCAAACTGGAAAGCGATTAACATTAGGACAAATGCGGCAGTTAATTCAATATTGGGATAGTCAAATCGCTGATGAGTTAATAGTACATTGTCATATCTTTTTTGGAGTGATTCAGCGTTGAAGCAGTTACCATTTCCCGATCGCTTCTTTATCACCGGAACCGATACTAGTGTCGGTAAAACAGTTGTCTCAGCGATGTTGACAATTGGATTAGGAGCCGCTTACTGGAAACCAATTCAATCTGGCTTAGAACCCATCACTGATACAAATTATATTCAACGTGTTACTGAGTTAGATGAGTCTCACTTTATTCATGAGAGATTTCGTTTCTCTCAACCCCTTTCACCTCATGCGGCGGCGGCGATCGATAGAGTGCAAATTTCATTAACTGATTTTGATCTCCCTCAAATAACTAAACCTCATTTAATTGTTGAAGGAGCAGGCGGGTTGTTAGTTCCGATCAATCAACAGGATTTAATCATTGATTTAATTAAATATCTCAATTTGCCTGTCTGTTTAGTGACTCGAAGTACTTTAGGCACAATTAACCATACTTTGTTATCGCTAGTCGCTTTGAGACAGGCTAAAATTCCGGTTTTAGGTGTGATTATCAATGGACAAAAAAATGCAAGTAATCGGGAGCGATCGCCCATTACGGTCAAGTTCCCATTCTCGGTGAACTCGATATCCTAAATCCCATCAACCTAACTACTCTTAAACTCGCCTTCCAACACTTATTCTCCTCCTAATCCTCACCATTTAATGACATATTAAACCCTACGTAAATCCATCTTCACTCTTCACTCTTCACTCTTCACTCTTCACTCTTTCCATGCATCCTCACATTTGGTATCCTTATACGCAAGCAAAAACTGCACCAGAACCTCTTAAAGTCAAAGCTGCACGAGGGGTCTGGTTAGAGTTAGAAAATGGTCATCGTATCATTGATTGTATTTCGAGTTGGTGGGTTAATTTACATGGACATGCTCATCCCAAGATTGCTGAAGCCATCTATCGTCAGGCTCAACAATTGGAGCAAGTCATTTTTGCAGGATTTACTCATGATCCAGCCGAACAACTGGCTGAACAATTAGTTAAAAAGCTCCCTAATTCATTAACTCGCATTTTTTTCTCAGATAACGGTTCGACGGCGGTTGAAATTGCCTTAAAAATGGCATATCAATATTGGCAAAACCAAGATCAGAAACGCACTACTTTTATCGCATTTGCCGGGGCTTATCACGGCGACACGTTTGGCTCAATGGCAGTAGGGGAGCGATCGATTTTTTCGCAAGTTTTTGCTGATCTGTTATTTGATGTAGAATTTGTTCCCTTTCCTGCAACTTATCTGGATGATCATCAAGTCTTTGAAAAAGAAGATTACAGCATTTCGATTATCAAAAATAAGCTCAGTCAATCTTGCGATCGCTATGCTGGAATCATCATTGAACCCTTGATTCAAGGGGCAGGCGGAATGCGAATGTGTAGACCTGAATTTATTCAGCAACTCCATCAGTTAGCTCAACAGTTTGATACACTCTTGATCGCTGATGAAGTGATGACGGGATTCGGTCGCACTGGTGATTGGTTTGCCTGTGTCAAGTCTCATATTGAACCCGATATTATCTGTCTATCCAAGGGCTTAACGGGAGGATTTTTGCCGCTTGCCGTTACCGGGTGTGCTGAGAAAGTCTACAGTGCATTTTATAGCGATGATCCCATGAAAACGCTTTATCACGGACATAGTTATACCGCTAATCCGTTGGGGTGTGCAGCTGCATTAGCATCTTTAGAATTAATGACTGAATATGAGCCTTCATTCCGCAACATGGAAATAACCCATCAACAGCATTTTGATCGCTTACGAGAACATCCAAAGCTAGAAAAACTTCGAGTGTTGGGCACGATCGCCGCAATGGATATTGTTACATCAGATCAACCAGGATATCTGAATCAAGTGGCATTAGAGGTGAGAAAAAAAGCGATCGATCGCGGCTTACTGTTGCGTCCCCTTGGAAATGTGCTTTACCTGATGCCGCCATATTGCATCACAGACGAAGAATTAGCACTTGTTTATCAAGGAATTGAAGCCATTCTATAAATCAGCAATTTGTTGAACACCTCATCACACAGAATATCGCACAGAATAAGGTTGCAGGTATGATGAAAAATTGCACGACTCAATCACGCCCTTCATATGCTAAGAACTCGCTTAGAGATTCGTCACAACTGGACAACTGTCGAAATTCTAGACATTCTGCAACAACCACTCCTGGAGTTGGTCTATCGTGCCCAAACGATTCATCGTCAATACAACCCTCACAACAATATTCAGCTAGCTACTCTCCTCAGCGTTAAAACGGGAGGATGTGCCGAAGATTGTGGATATTGCGCTCAGTCAGTTCACCATAAAACGGCTGTGAATCCGCAGCCGACCCTGACAGTCGGTGAGGTCTTAGCCAAAGCGTCTCAGGCGAAAAAACTAGGGGCAACCCGATTTTGCATGGGGTGGGCGTGGCGAGAGATTCGCGAAGGGAAAGCCTTTGAGGAGATGCTAGCAATGGTGCGGGGGGTGCGAGAGTTGGGCTTAGAAGTGTGCGTGACGGCCGGAATGCTGAGTGAGGCACAGGCGCAACGGTTGGCTGAAGCAGGATTAACGGCATACAATCACAACCTTGATACCAGCCCGGAATTTTATGAGCAACTTATCACTACTCGCACGTATGCCGATCGCCTGCAAACACTCGATTGCGTCCGTCACGCTGGCATCACGATTTGCTGCGGTGGCATTATTGGTATGGGAGAAACTCTGCACGATCGTGCCCGGATGCTGGAAGTGTTGGCAACCCTGAATCCTCATCCCGAAAGCGTACCAATTAATGCGCTGGTCAGCATTGAAGGAACGCCGCTCCAAGATCAGCCTCCGGTCAATCCGTTGGAACTCGTGCGGATGTGTGCGACGGCGCGGATTCTCATGCCAAAAGCCACAGTCCGATTAAGTGCAGGGCGCACAAGCCTTAGCCGTGAGGCACAAGTATTGTGTTTTCTGGCAGGTGCTAACTCGATTTTTTATGGTGAAAAATTGCTGACAACGGGCAACCCCGATCGCGATCGCGATCGCCAGCTACTGGAAGAAATTGGGGCGACTATCCTCAATCCATTTTTAGAAGCGTAATGTTACACAATCTAAGCCACTTGATGAGCTTCGGGGATAAGCTGTTCCAAAGGCTGGCAGCTTTTAAGCAGCATCCTGCTGCAAGTTTGGCAAATGCGGAGATGAACCCAGCAACCATTGATCCGAACACATTCTTCACAGCGAAATATGGGATAGTTGGCTTTAGAGATCAGGTTCTCTATAGTTAGACTAGTGAGATGTTGACAGTCCATAGGATTTTGTATCCACTACTGCTATATTTTTTGGCAATTTTTGTATTTTTACCCTAACTAAACGAATAAATTGATTTGTGGGAAAGATAAATTGGTAATGTAGATTAAAATCAACTTCACTTGCTAAAGTGATGCAAGCAATCTAGCATTTGCAGGAACTCAGATATGGCTATAACTAAAAAGCGTTCATCCGCTTCTGCGACTGTCCTGAAGACCGCGATCGAGCAGGCTAGTTCCACGCTCAGAGATCTTCCGGAGAAACCGAAAGATACTTGGTCGTTGCGCGAAGCGATTTCTTTATTGCACGATTCTATTACCACCGCACTCGATCGTGGATACAACTATGATGAAGTCGTAGGCATCTTGGCAGATCAAGGCGTGGAGATCACGGCTGCTTCACTGAAACGCTATTTGGCGGCAGCGAAAAGGGAAGTGGCGGTCAAACCCAAGCGAACGGGACGGACAACCGCAGGTCGTTCTCGCAACGCCAGCTTAGAAAAACAGGCTGAAGTTCTCACCAATGCAGATGTTCCGACCCAGCAAGAACCTGTGGCAACACCAACCGCAGAATCCGAAACGGCTGAGAAACCCAAGCGCCATAGAACGACCTCTACCACACGCTCTACTAAAGCGACGGAAAAAGAATCTGCCAAGTCTAAAACTGCCGCGAAGGCTAAGCCAACGACTAGAGCCAAAACAACGTCTCGCTCAACGTCAACTCGGACTCGTCGCAAACAAAGCAACCGTGCATCGGAGTAATCCCATACTCGGAACGATCAAACTCAGTCATGCTGAATGGAGCAAAAGGAGTGAAGCGTCACGAGGATACTTCACTCCAGATGCATTTACTCAAAACAAATGCATTCCGTACAGAATGGTTCTATGAGCCGAGATAGCTTTTAGCTTCTTGAGCAACGGGTTCCATCTCATCTTGAGTCAGAACTGTCAGTGCTGCACGAGCATCTGGACTATCAAAGTGGCTGAGTGCTTGAGTCACTCGATAGCGAATTTGCCAGTCTGCATTAGAAACGAATGGAAGCAATAAAGGTAATGCCCGTTCGTCGGCAAGTTCTCCGAGGGAACCGATCGCGGCAGTTTTCACCAATTCGTTATCCGAGTTTAGCGCCACTTCCAATAATTCAAACCCACGCGAATCACCCAGTTCTCCGAGGGCGGCGATGATGCTGAATTTCACCAACCACTCTGGTGTCCGGTGATAAAGGGCTTGTAAGTCCTCAAATGCATCCGTCAGCTTCAGGGCACCTAGTGAATCAGCGGCTGCCGCCTGAACATCTGATTCTGGGTCTTCCAGGAGACAACGACGCAAAACTTCCAGCGAAACCGATCGATTTTGTTGACCCAATGTAGAGAGTTGACTGACAGCCGCATACCGAACACGGACACTCTTATCCGCGATCGCAGGTTGAATGAGAGTGAAAGCGATCGCAGGTTCAAGCTGTCGCAACTGATTCACGCCTCTCAATCGATCGCCAAAATCCTCTGAACTCAACAATTCTCGAACAGATTCAGGAGTTACACTCATTTTTTTAATCTCGTTTTTTACAAATGTTTTGAGCGTTGAATTTGGCAATGGGGAATAGGGAATGGGGAATGGATTCAGAGATAATTCTTCTGTTTTAATAAAGTGATTCATCACCCATCACCCATCACCCATTCCTTGATTGGCTGCCATAAACCGAACAATATCACCACGGGTAAAAATGCCAATCACCTTACTCGATCCATCAACCACAATCAATCGTTGAACTTTGCGTTCGTTCATTAGGTGAGCGGCTTCTCGAATCGATTTGTCAGCTGCAACAGTGACGATCGCTCTATCGTTTTTGGGGGTCATCACCTCACCCACAGTTTGACCCAGTGCTTTATGCAGATCACGTTCGTAGGTAGCAGGATTCTCCAGATAAATTATGCTGTCGAGGATCATGATATACGGCGGAGGCGTCACTCCAGTTTCTCGCCACACCAGATCGCTCTCAGAAAGCACCCCGACTAACTTCCCTTCCCGATCGACAACAGGCAAACCACTGATGCGTCTCTCCGCAAGAATTTTAACGGCCTCATTCAAAGGCGTTTCTGGATATACCACGATTGGGTCATGAGTCATAATATCAGCAACAGTTGTAGACATAGGGATTAGGGATTAGGGATTAGGTTTAGAACACGATTGCGCCTCTGTTCATTGTAGGGAATTGGGGGATCAGGGGTGAAGGGTAAGGAATAAGCCTCAACGCTCACCACTTTAGACATGCGATCTGCCATGTGCTTCAACACATCAACTGCTTCATCCCACACAAGGAAATTCAGACTGGATATGCCAGCAATGCCCATCGTAAATCAGCAGAGTCAGTCGATCGCTGACATATTCAAACTCCACATGCCGAGTTTGGAGGTCTGCCCAGGCTTGCTTGAAGGTTTGTCGGGTCAGATTGCGAGAGGCAATGGTGAGATGGGGCGAGAATCCGCGTTGCTTTGTGGTTGGATCAACGATGCCTAGGGTTTCTTCTAAATAGTTCATCAGATTGGCTTGCAGAGTAAGGAGTTCTGGCGTTTTGAGAACGTTGATATACAGCACACGAGGCGCGAATGCTCCAAATCCTGATAGGGTAACGGGGACGATCGCCTGCCGACGTGCAAATTCATTCACGCGCATCTCTAGTTGCTGTGTGGCGTCTGGTTGCCAGAGAAAAGGCGGTTGCAGCGTGATGTGGGGTGGTGCTTTGGCGGTGCGGGTGTGGTAGCGATCGCTCAGTGCTTCGATCGCCTGATTTGCATAGTCTTGAATTTCATCCGGCGGCATTAGCGCAATGAAAAAACGAACTGACGGCTTCTCCCCAGTTGACATACAACAACTCTCAATTGGATTTCCAACACTCCAGAAAAATTTGGCGTTGCACGGAGTCTGTTTTCTGAAGCAAATGCTACCCTGGATTATCCAAAATCGTCCAGTGCCCCATCCAACCCATGAAACTCTATTGGCTTTCCGCAACCTTGATCCTCTGCTTGGCTATCCCCGTTAAGGCTGAGAATCTAGAACATACGCAGCAACTTCTGAGCAGTCAAGAATGTGCTGGATGCGATTTGGCTGGAGCCGGACTGGTCTATGCCAATCTGCCTAATGCAAATTTAAGTGAAGCCGACCTCAGTGGAGCAAATCTCAGCCGCGCTAATTTGAGAGGAGCGAATCTGAATGGGGCAAACTTGGCTGAAGCCGTCTTGTTTAATGCCAACTTACAAGGAGCCGACTTGCGCGGAGCCGACTTGCGCGGAGCCGACTTGCGCGGAGCCGTGTTGTCTGATGCGGCGATCGAGGGTGCAAATTTTGAAGGGGCGAATCTTTTGGGCGTTGTGGGATTGCCAGAGGAACTCGCTACGATCGAGACTCTCTACCAATTGGGACTGATAGAAGCTGAGCGTGGCAACTATAGAGGCGCGATCATCAACTACAACCAGGTGATCAGCCAAGAACCAGAAATTGCCAGTGTTTACCTGGCACGCGGGATTGCTCGGTTTCGCTTAGGGGATCAAACGGGCGCACTTGAGGATGCGCGTCAAGCAGAAGAGCTTTATTTGGGGCAAGGAAACGATCGGGGACAACAAGCCGCCGTTCAGTTCATAGCTGGCATTGAAGCGATTCAGGAAGCTGCTCAAGAGCAACGAGAAGAGATGCAAGGCGGCATTGGCATCGGTACTAACTTCCTCAGTTTCTTAGGATCGCTAGCGTCATTACTGTTGCGATTTGGACTATGAACCAGATCAATATTTACTATGGCGATCGGAAATAAAACTGCCATCAAGACAAATTTAACCTCCTTTGCAGTCCTGCAAACTTTATTCCTGCTGAAATTTCCTGCAAACTGAGGAAGACAGTCAATCATGATTAACCATGACTGATGCTGGATGCTCAATCTCAAAGCGAGTGTGCTATGAAAATTCTGGTACTCAATGCAGGGTCAAGCAGCCAGAAAAGCTGCCTTTATGACATTCCAGACGATCGGCTTCCTGACCATCCCCCCAAACCGATTTGGGAAGGATTGATCGACTGGACTCATCAAGCAGGCGTTGCGGAGGTGAAAGTGGAGGCGGCAGAAACCTTGCTCAAGCAGCAGGTTCCGTTTTCATCGCGGATTCCCGTGATCGAACAATTACTGGCAACCCTTTGGAATGGTTCAACCCAGGTGATTGCCGATCGCGCTGAGATTCACGTCGTTGGACATCGGGTGGTGCATGGAGGACGGAAATATCATGAAAGCACTCCGATTACGCCAGAAGTGAAGGAGGCGATCGAGCAATTCATCGAACTTGCGCCAGTTCACAACCCTGCCCATCTAGAAGGGATTAACGCGATCGAACATATCCTCGGTTCGGTTTTGCAAGTGGCAGTGTTTGATACAGCATTCCACGCTCAAATGCCGGATGCCGCATCGATTTATCCAGGAACCTATGAGTGGGTAGAGAAAGGTATTCGTCGCTATGGGTTCCACGGTACTAGTCATCAGTACTGCGCTGAACGAACGGCTGAGCTTCTAGGTGAGAATCTCAATGATTTGAAACTGATTACCTGTCACCTTGGCAATGGTGCTTCCCTCGCTGCCATTTGTAATGGTCGCAGCATTGATACGACAATGGGATTCACGCCGCTTGATGGGCTAATGATGGGCAGTCGATCGGGTTCTGTCGATCCGAGTATTCTCATCCACTTGATCCGGCATGAAGGCTACGACGCGGATAGACTGGATCATCTCCTCAATTCTGCATCTGGCTTACTTGGAATTTCAGGTGTATCGAATGATCTGCGCCAGGTGATGTCTGCGATCGACGCAGGCAACCCTCGCGCTAAACTTGCCCTCGACCTTTACATTCATCGCCTGCGCTCTTGCATGGGTTCTATGTTGGCTAGCCTTGGCAGACTCGATGCCCTCATCTTTACCGCAGGTATCGGCGAAAACGCATCAAACATCCGAGCGGCAGCCTGTGAAGCCTTCGAGTTCTTAGGGCTGAAGCTTGACGCAGAGAAAAATGCGGGTCGTCCGCGTGACCAAATTATCTCTACATCAGATTCTAAAGTGAAAGTTTTGGTGATTCACACTCAAGAAGATTGGGCGATCGCACGAGACTGTTGGAAGCTGTCGAGGAAGGGATGAGGAAATTTTTCTAAAACCGGCATTTCCTGATAACAGCCACTACAACGCCAGTAAAGTTTTCCTAAACGCACATGACGAAGTAGAACGTCTGAACAGCAAAGGCAGATGTGCCTGCTTGTCATGGATTTTTCAATTGTTGAAATTGAGGTCTGTGGGCTGAAACCAACGATAGGTCGGATCAGGGATTGTATTGGATTTCTTAATAAAGTCTCCATCTTAAAAACCAGTATTTTATTGAGATTTTAGAGATATAGAAAGATAAATCAGGAAGGAATAGATTGAAGGTTTCGGATTTGGAAAAAAGGTAATCTAAAAATGTTCAAGACGCATCTATATAACAAGTGTGGGACATCAACTACCTACAGTCAATGTCCCACAGATAGTATTCGTTATTCAAGCATCTGCTTACGCAGGAAGCAACACTGTATCAATAATGTGAATGACACCATTATCAGCAGCAACATCCGGCGATGTAACGGTAGCATCATTCACTTTAACGCCATTAGAAGCGTCAATCTTTACATCTGAACCTTCAATCGTTTTAGCTGACTTCCGCTTCACAACGTCAGCCGCCATTACTTTACCTGAAATGACATGATACGTAAGGATTTTTTTGAGCTTTGGAATATCCTTAAGCAATGCATCGACCGTGCCTTCTGGAAGCTTGCCAAAGGCTTCATCGGTTGGTGCAAAGACAGTGAACGGACCAGTACCTTGCAGAGTACCTGTTAGGTCGGCAGCTTTGATTGCAGCAACTAGGGTGCTGAAAGAACCAGCATTAACGGCAGTATCAACAATGTTCGCCATGTATTTCACCTAGCTTTGTGTAATCTATCTACTCACAAGCATAACGCAGTTTACAGGGAAAAATCTTTATTATCAAAAACTCATCTCACTATTGAACTAGGTATAGATGTATGGATCAAAATGCTGAGTGTATTTAATACACAAGCAACTATAGATCTTGAAATTTATTCTAATTTCAAGGTAGTTAGCAGATTTTGAGAAATATTTTTCAAATCTTTTCTGTCAATAAGTCGCTGAGAAAATCCATGCTTATAACTATATTTTTGTCACTGGTTTTGATGTTTTACACAAGCAATTTGTTAGAGATCCAATAACCATAATTTAGATTGCCTTAATGCTGCCATTGTTTTCTATGGCTTTTCTTAAGACTTCTGAGAACTTTGTATTGTTATATGACAGTTCAGGTCTTTTACTAATAAACATTGCAGATATTTAATCTCGCTGCTAGCGTGAAGAGGTTCTGTTTTTTAATAGGTGTTTATATCGTAAATGATGTCCGATCCATGCCTTACACCGATCGTGGCTTGCACCTGTTGCGAATTCCAGAATTACCCAATTGGGTAGAGCATCCGCAAAGTGTAGAAAGACCTAATCTCACACTCAATCACTTTCAGCTTTGGCAGTTCCACTCAAATTTCACTGAAATCTAACTGCAAACAAACTTTTGGACTTCGGATTAATCTTCGAGAATGTAAGTAGATAGGCGCAATTAACCTAATAGGGTGGCAGTGTCCACCAAAGGCTGAAATGCTCATAACTCAAAACTTTATGGGCAGTGCCCACCCTACGTAAATGTTCGGTTTATTCACGCCCACCTACTTAGTCCAACTCATAGGCTGATCGCATCACGTTTAGTCTCACTGCATACCGAGGGTACTTCCTCAACTCAATTGTCTAGTTTGGCACTTGCTAACAGCAGGATGAAACCTCAACTCAGGAGTCTTTTGTGGTGAATATTCAAGGAAAGACGGCGCTCGTAACTGGAGCGTCTCGCGGTATCGGGTGTGCGATCGCGTTAGAGCTAGCCCAACATGGAGTGAAACGCCTACTCCTACTAGCACGGGATCGCCAACGGCTAGCGGCAGTCGCTACCGAAATTGAAGGCTTGGGTGTAGAAGTTGTGATCCTGGTCTTAGACCTATCTCAGCCAGTAGAAGTGAATATTGCGATCGCACAAGCCTGGCGGGATTACGGACCTATCCATCTACTTGTCAACTGTGCAGGAATTGCCCACCAGGTTCCCTTTTTGCAATCCAAGCTATCGAATGTGCAGGAAGAGATCGCCATTAATTTACTGGGGATGTACATCATGACTCGTCTGATTGCTCGGCGCATGGTGGCTCAGAAGCAGGGAACGATCGTGAATGTTTCTAGCCTGATGGGTAAGGTCGCCGCGCCAACGATGTCAACCTATTCAGCAACTAAGTTTGCGATTTTAGGATTTACCCAAGCGTTACGAAGTGAACTCGCTGCCCACAATATTCGTGTCATTGCTTTGCTTCCATCCCTGACTGATACCGATATGACACGAAACTTGGAATGGTTTCGCTGGGCTATGCCCACTACACCTCAGAAAGTCGCTCAGGCACTCATTGCCGGATTATACCAAGAATCTCCAGAAATCCTGGTGGGATGGCAGAGTCATCTCGCGGTGTGGGGGAACCGCATCGCTCCTTGGTTATTGGAGAGAGTCTTACGATTTGCCGCTCCCCCATTCTAGGGATCGACAAAAGCCTTATCCAAGATTTAGCCATTAGACGGGAAGCCCCGCGCTCTACCCTATCGGGTAGAGCGTCGGGATGAGAGGCGCGTGAGTCGAGGTGCGTTGCCTGACCAATGCGAAGCGAGGGAAGGCAACAGCGCTCTCGACGAACACATTATCTGTGCTGCTACTCTGGAGTGTTTTGCTGTTCAATGTATTGCCGCAAAACCGTTACTGTAACACCGCCACAGGAAGCAATAAAGTAAGACTCATTCCAAAGGACATCTTTCCAGTAAATACTGTTGACGTGCTCCGCAAACTCGCTTCTAATCCTGCGACTGGTCACGGATTTTATATTGTTAACAAACTTGGGTAGCTCCATCTGAGGGTAGTACTGGAACAAGAGGTGGATATGATCCTCCTCACCATTTACTTCAATCAGTTTACAATCCCACTTTTGGCAAAGGTCAAAAATAATCTCTTCCAGTCTGCTCAACAGCTCTCCAGTAAAAGCCTTGCGGCGATACTTGGTTGTTACACCAAATGAGCTTTCAGGTCAGATATCGCTCTACCGCTAGAAACAAAATCATTCTTCACAATCGTTTCAGGAACTCTGCTATAATCAGTGTAGTCTATATTAATGACGCTGATAAGACAAATACGTTCCTAGTTGCCATGAGAACCGCTTACCAGTACCGATTACGCCCAACACCTGTCCAGGAAGCCTTCATGGATAACTGGCTGGAATTGTTGCGTCGTCAGTACAACTATCGTTTGGGTGAGCGGTTTAACTGGTGGGAACAAAACCGTTGTGATATCAATGCTTGCCCTTTGATCTGCTATCTACCAGGGTTGAAGCCCAATCCCGACTTCTACTCTCAGAAGCGAGATTTGGTCAACTCTAAGCTACTTTTCCCGGAGTATGGAGAGATTCACTCTCAAGTGCTTCAAGATTGCATAGAGCGGGTCAAGCGAACATTTGACCGTTGGTTTAAGGGGGATAGCAAGGGTAAGCGTAGCGGCAAGCCTCGCTTTAAAGGACAGGGAAGGTACAGGTCTTTTACTTTTCCTCAAATGAAACAGGATTGCATTGATGACAAGTTCATCAAGCTTCCCAAAATAGGCGGGGTAAAGCTAATCTTGCATCGCCCTATCCCCAATGGGTTCAAGATTAAAACTGCAACAATCACCAAAAAGGCTGACGGGTGGTATGTCACTCTAAGTCTTGAAGATCCTTCTGTCCCAGAAATCAGCCCCGAATTGCCAACCCTAGATAACACCATTGGGATTGATATGGGACTGAAGTCTTTTCTGGTGACAGATGAAGGGGAAGAGACCCCTATCCCTCAGCACTACCGCAAAGCTCAAAAGAAGCTAGGACGGTTGCAGCGCTCACTATCTCGCAAAAAGAAGGGTTCAAAGCGTCGTAAAAAAGCAGTCAAGCGAGTTGCTAAGGCACATCAAAAAGTTGCCAATCAGCGCAAAGACTTTCACTACAAGACAGCTAAAAAGCTGTTCAACCAAGGAAAGAATATTGGGCATGAAGCGCTCAATATCCAGGGTATTGCCAAATCAAGAATGGCAAAGTCTACCCATGATGCCGGATGGGGACAATTCCTGCAAATTCTCTCAGTCAAAGCTGCAAATGCTGGATTGATGACAATTGCCGTGAATCCAAACGGTACAACTCAGAATTGTTCTGGTTGTGGTCAAAAGGTTCCAAAAGAAGTCCAGGATAGATGGCACTCTTGCCTCCATTGTGGGCTGGAACTAGACCGAGATCACAATGCAGCAATCAATATCAAATATAGAGCGGTGGGTCATCCCGTTCTTAAAGCTCAGGACACGCCCGATGGGATACCAGGGGTCACTGAGAAGCCCACGCTGTATGCGTAGCATGCCTCGTCGGGAGTATGTCACGTGAGTGGCGGCAAGCTCACATTGATGAAGCCAAGGAGGTGTGCGACTAGTCCAATTATTCCTCCAGCCAGGACTAACCAAGCGGAGTTGATTTTGAAGCGAAAAACGGCGATCGTGCTCAAGACTGCCAAAATTAGGGTCAAGCCATCCATCAAAGCGGTGCGTCCTAATGTGTAAGTGACTCCTGCCATCAGTCCGAGAGAGGCTGCATTGACGCCATCCAGGAATCCACTTGCCCACGATGACTGGCGCAATTTCGGCACCCACGGATTCACAATCCATACGAAAACAAATGCTGGAAGGAAGATACCAACCGTGCCTGCGATCGCACCTGCATTACCCGCGAGTAGATATCCAATGAAGGTGGCAGTCGTGAAGACAGGTCCGGGGGTAAATTGACCAATTGCCACAGCATCCAACAACTGCTGAGACGTGAGCCATTGGTTGCGTTCGACTAAATCGCGTTGTAAAAATGCCAGCAACACATATCCGCTGCCATACAGGACGCAACCAATCTTCAAGAAAAATAGGAAGACGTTTACCCAACTGATAGATGCCGCCGTTGCTGCCGTGCTACCGGCTTGAGCAAAAACTCCGGAGAAGGGGAGCAGGAATGCTGCCGATCGCGCTCCACCTCGCCGCGTCCAGTTCTTCACGATCATGACAATGCCACCGATTAACAGCAGCAGCAAGATTTCATTCACACCTGCAAAATAAGCCGCGACGGTTGCAATCCCGGCTATTATCGTCGGAATATCCTTTGCTGCCTTTTGACCCAATTGCCACAAGGCTTTTAGCACGATCGCGATAATCACAGGCTTGATGCCATACAGTAACCATTCGACGTGGGGAACGGTTTGGTAACGGCTATAAATTGCGGCTAATGCCCAAACAATTAGCATTGCAGGCAAAATAAAACATCCACCTGCAACTACCAATCCACGCCATCCACCTCGTTCATAGCCGATGTGAATCGCTAATTCAGTAGAATTAGGACCAGGAATCAAATTGGTGACACCAAGCAAATCCAGCAGCTTTTCTTGACTCATCCATTGGCGTCGGTTAACAATCTCGTCATCCATCATGGCGATATGAGCCGCCGGCCCCCCAAAGGCGATCGTGCCTAATCGCGCAAATACTTTTGCCAGTTCAGTCAGCCGTTGCCGTTGCTGTTGTGGATTAAGTTGAGCATAGGGCACGGATTCTGATGGAGATGGATTCTCGGACTGCCTCTGTTCAGCCTCTTGGGACACGGCTCTACTCCTGAATCGGTGAGGGATACTCAGTTCTCTGGACTATGGATTGAAGGGCATCCCAGCCATCTACGATTTGACGTAGCCAACCTAAAGTCTTTAGACAGAGTTAATTACATCCTCTTGCGGGATGGGCAAGATGCTCATCCGGACAGGTGAAGACATCTACCCCACAATTAATTAAGTTCACCTACATAACAACACTAACGCTAAGACTATATCGTATTTCAATATCGAAAGCCTATCTGGAGTAGAACTCTACTACCATCCATTGGCAATTTTGTAATGCAGGAGAATTTTGTACTTGATTTCTAATCGACACACAAAAACAGGCGACAAAAGGTTAGTAAAGTTCTAACCTTTTGTCGCCTGCTATTCCTTAAATAATTCCTGAAAATGCTAATTAGGTCAGGGTGAGTTCCACTTTTGGTTTCGACAGAGTCGGCGAGAAAGAAGTGTTGGGTATTAAGGTTTCTGGATGTTTCTTGTTGCGCGACATCAAAAGAACAAGCAGTAAAACATTCAGCGCTCGGTTTACTGAATTTGTGCTATTTGCATCAACCATCACCATCGGTGGACGATTTCTAGCATCAAAATAGCCCAACCCATTCATGATTTCTTCTGGCGATCGAGCACCAAAACAATCCAAATGTGTAATGCCAATCACCACCGGAATGTGTACCCGTTCGTTCATAAACGCGAGAATTTGATTGGCTTTGGAAACATCACTGGGTCGATGTGCGGCCACGAGCAGCATATACGCATCGGCTCTACGAATCAGAATATCCCACATGAAATTGAAACGAGCTTGTCCAGGAGTGCCATATACATGAAGCTCCATGCTGGCACCCAGAGAAACTCGTCCAAAATCAAAAGCGACCGTGGTTTTGGGTTTAAGCGACGCGGTTGCATCAGTTGCCGTGCGGTCTGTGTTAACAATCCCGATATCGCTGACGGTTTGCACGAAGGTCGTTTTGCCAGCCCCTGGAGTTCCGGTGATGACTAAGCGCATGAGTTCCATTCAATATTGCTCCACCAGCTTAATGGAAGAATGAGAGCCTTGTTGCGAGAATTCGTAGTGCATGTTGAATTAGCCGAGAATATATCTCAGATCGGATACCGTTCGCTTGATTTCCAACATGAGAATGCCCTGTTTCGCGTTCTTGCTGGCTAACACCAAAAATACTGCATCATTACCGCAACTGGTCAAGATACTGAAGCCTGCATCACCCTCAACGGAGATGCGATCGATCGCGCCTCTCGCCAACTCCATACCAATGCGTTCGCCCAATGACAACATCGCTGCTGACATAGCAGATACTCGCTCTTCATCCATCGTGTTTGGAATGTTAACCGCCAATGGTAGCCCATCGGGTGTCACGACGGCTGCCCCCTGAACATCTGACGTAGTTGATACAAAATTCTGCAACACATATCCCAGTTTTTCAGTACTGATCGCCATTGTTCTGTTCCTACTTTGAAACAACAAAAGTTACAATTTTTGGTTAAGTTTTCAACGATTAACACCCTGGATAGAATTCGCGCCAGTGGCGATCAAGCGTCTGAACAATCCTTCTGTCCATCCCGTCTCTTTCAGCACAGCCGCCGAACTGACCTCCACATAGGCTTGTTCGATGAATGCCAAATCAATCATGCAAATTTGGCTCAAAGCATCATAAAGTTCTAGATCTTTACCATCCGTGCGTAGTTTCTTCCCCACGTGATATATAACTGTTGCCATCGCTGGAACAACATGCTGTGGAGCAATTCCGATCTGTACATGGACTAACCCAATGCGCCAACGCCGTTCGGCATAACTCACACCCCAGTTGTCGATGCCAGTAAACATCTCGTAAAACCATTGGATAAAGGTGTCTTTTAGACGATGTAAACGTCCTTCTTTCGCGTTCAAAATCGCGCTCATTTCAGAATCACGATTTAAGTAGCTGTAGAAGTGATCAGACATTTCTGGGGCAATCTGCTTTCCCCAGTCAGCATAAAGGTTTAAGAGGTGCTTATCCTTGTTGGTAAAACCGATTCGTTCCTCTAGTGTTTGCAGGAATGTCTGAGGGTCAAGAGCCACAGTTTTCTCCTTGTTCTCACGTGATTGCTTGAAAGTTCTACTTGTTTTTCCGATGTCGTCATTAGTCGTGAAGATTCAGGAGAGCAAAAGCAATCCGGCAGTTATATCAATTCACAAAATCCTGATTACAGAACAAGAGGCTTAAACCTCTTGCTGCTCATAAAGATGTATAGTCTTTATCTGGAGAATGAGGATTAGAGCCAGATTCCAAAACACGTTTCGATTTGCTTTAGCTCCTAAAAATTTTTGACCTGAAAAGCCATCTCTACTGGTTGAAGTTAATATCCTACAAAGTGAAAATTTTGACACAGCTTCAGCCACCCTACGCGAAAGCACCACCAGAGATTGACTGAATTCTTGTGAACTCATTTCACGAGGATTCGATCAGTCACAATCGATTCGAGTTGTGACTGAACTTACTTGCACAGGCAAACCACCCGATCTAAAACATTTCACAAATCATACGGAACTTTAACTGAAGAGCTAAGCGGATGCTAACTATTGATTGAACATTGAAGCCCTGACTCAGAGTGTCAATGAATATGAGGCGATGCAAGAGATTGAAAATAGATTAGCTGATTCAGCACCCAGCAAGGTAGGAACCTATTTATACGCTTGCCAAAATCATCTTATACAAGGTTTTTTAAAGTTCCCATGAAGCAAACCAGAGGAAGTGTGAAGTGATGATGAACTCTCTTGACACATTAACAAAAGTCTCAAGTTTTTTGAGCAATGTAACTGAATATGTCATTCTATGTTAAGAACTAAATTATACTTAAGAAAAATTAAGATAAATTATTTGTACTATTGGACGGGCAAGATGCCCATCCTACAAGAATTCTAGAAATTTATGATGTGCAGCTCGAATGTGATTCAGCTTAATAATGTCTGAAATTCAACTTGCTAAATGATTGTGACCTCACCATTTTGCTCTATGGAAATGTGATTCCAACTTTTGATCTAGAGGCTTTTGGATCAGCATATGCAACAGACTTATTAGGTATCACAGTTTCGGGGGGTTGTTGGTTTCGAGATACTAAAAGAGCCAGCAACAGAACATTAAGCGCCCGATTGACTGAGCTTTTACTGTTTGCATCAACAGCAACTACAGGTGGACAGTTCTTCTGATCACGATAGCCCAACCTAATCATGATTTCTTCTGGCGATCGAGCGTCAAAACAATCCAGATGCGTAATGCCAATTACCACTGGAATCTTGACCCGTTCATTCATAAACGCAAGAATTTGATTGGCTTTAGGAATATCACTGAGGCGATGTGCAGCCACAAGCAGCATATACGCATCGGCTCTACGAATCAGGATATCCCACATGAAATTGAAGCGATCTTGTCCAGGAGTGCCATAAACATGAAGCTCCATACCGGAACCAAATGAAACTCGACCAAAATCAAACACGACAGTTGTTTTAGATTTCATGGTTGCTGTCGCATCTGTAGCTGTGCGATCGGTGTTAATAATTCCAATATCGCTGACAGTTTGTACAAAGGTCGTTTTGCCAACCCCTGGAGTGCCGGTAATGACTAAACGCACAGGTTCCATTTAATATTGCTCCACCAAACTGTAACAACAAGATCAACAAGTAGTATCCCTGCTTGACTGACAAATCCTTTCCCCTTCATCCCCCACCCCTTCTCCCACATGGAGAGAAGGGGAGTCAGAAGCCGGAGTCGAGATTCAAAGCCCCTCTCTCGCTCTGGGAGAGGAGTTTGGAGAGAGGGCAATCAAGTTTTGTCAGTTAACCCGGTAGTATGCTTGGTCTTTAGCATCAAAAAAGATTCACATCATTCATTCTGCATCGATCGAATGTCATGCAAAATGGTTTAAAAACTGTCGTTCCAACTCATACCAATTTTCTATGAACCTGCCTAGAAAGAGGGGCGTGGGGACTCTGTCCCCACAAGGGGCATTCGCCCCCTTGACCCCCATTTGTTCTGTGCAACCTTAAAAAGAATTGGTATCACTAAATCACCTCGTCAAAGAGCGTTGATGCAAGTAGCTTATTGGGTCATCTATTGAAACAATCTCAAAACACCGATCGAACCACAAACAACCAAATTCGACGAGTCGATTGTGAAAAGAAAAAACCTGATTCAGTAAAGATTGAAAATGCGGCGATGCAAAATGATCGAGATTAAAATCAGCTAGCTCAGCACCCCGGAGAGTTAAAGCACTGATTTACTCTTGCTAACAATGTTATCAAATCATGTCGAAACTTTTCTAATTTTCTATAAAAATGTAAATTGCAATCATAAAGCATTAATGAACTCCCCGTAGGATAACGGTGCTCACACCAGTTTATAAATGATGCAAAGTTACCCCATCTCCCCATCTCCCCATCTCCCCATCTCCCATCTCCCCATCTCCCATCT
>JAAUSF010000169.1 GCA_012033255.1 Cyanobacteria bacterium RU_5_0 | reverse complement strand
CCATCTCCCCATCTCCCATTCCCATTCCTCCTACCTCCCCCCATCCCCCCATCACTCCCTCACCCCATTCCGCCAAAATAAACCAACCTCCGTACAGACTCCCCCAAGTGGACGATCCCAGGGATCGATCGGCAACTTAGGGAGATGGGCAACTTCAAAGACAATGCCGATCGTGGGGATGGTTGACCAATCGGGGGAACTGAGCATTCGATCGTAGAAGCCACCTCCGTAACCGAGTCGATAGCCCTGCGATCGCAGGCAACGGCTGGAACCACGATCAAATCGACTTCGTGTGGTTCGATCGGGGTGGAAGCGGGATCGGGTTCGGGGATGCCATATTTTCCAGGTTGGAGTGGGAGTGAATCCGTAGGCGACCAGAGATGCCAGAACAGAGATTTACCGATGCAGCGAGAGAAGCCCCACCGATGAGCGGATGTGAATAATTGGCTCAAATCTGGTTCTTGACGGAAACTGAAATAAGCTAGGATAGTGCGGGATTGGATAAACAGGGGACAGCTTTGCAAATGGCTGCAAATTTGATGGCTTTTTTGCTGCCAAACTTCTGTATTCAAGGACTGGCGCGTGTGAAGGAGCGATCGACGTAGAGTTTCCTTCTGCTCAGATGAGTTGAGTTGCAACGTTAGAGATCCAATGCGTTCTTTTATCTCCCTATTTATCCCATTCTCTCAGTCGTTGGGCAAGCAGTAGTTGTCTAGCGATCGAGTAAATATCCCGGATCGATTTGACGAACGATTAACAAACAACTGATGACGCTAACGCCTGGTGATCATGCTCCCGATTTCAGCCTGCCGGATGGAGAAGGCAACACTGTCGCACTCTCAGACTTTCGCGGTCAATGGGTTGTGCTGTACTTCTATCCGCGTGATAACACCCCCGGTTGTACTAAAGAAGCCTGCGGATTTCGCGATGCTTATTCTTCGTTTCAGTCTAAGAATGTGGTAGTGCTAGGAATTAGCACCGATGACGCCAAATCCCATACTAAATTCGCGACTAAGTTCAATCTGCCCTTCCTGCTTTTGTCAGATGAGGATGGTAAGGTTGCAACCGCTTATGAGAGCTATGGACTGAAAAAATTTATGGGAAAAGAATATATAGGTATCACCCGCAACACATTTGTCATTGACCCAGATGGCAAAATCGCCAAAATCTACCTCAAAGTGAAGCCAGAGAATCACGCTGCCAAACTATTGACAGAATTAGCCACGTTAGCTGTTTGATTGATGATTGATTTCGCCATATCTCAAATTTGATCTTTTATAGGATTTTGATATTTTAACTATGTTGCAGCTATGGCGGTATTTACAAACGGCGATCGGCATTATTTTCCGCCATCCCATCACAGGCACCAGCATTGTTCCCGTACTGCCCGACGGTCGAATTGTTTTAGTTCAACGTCGCGATAATGGCAAATGGAGTATGCCTGGAGGCATTGTCGATTGGGGCGAGGATATTTCTACCTCCGTCCGACGGGAACTCGCTGAAGAAACCGGATTGAATCTGGTTAAAATAAGTCGTTTGATCGGTGTCTATTCCGATCCCTCCCGCGACCCTCGGTTTCATTCCATTTGCATCTTTGTTGAAGCCAAAGTAGAGGGTGAAATGCAAATTCATGACACCTTAGAAGTCAAAGATATTCACGCTTTTTCACCGACAGATATTCCCATTGGTGAACTGTCTCATGATCACGATCGCCAGATACAAGACTACTTCAACGGACTAACGATCGTTGCGTGACCTTGGAAAGGTTAAGTGGTTTCGGTGATCCAAGAATCCCACCCCTAAAGGAGTGGAAGTGTCAATTCTCTCATTCCCCAAAACACTAGATAAGGATCGAATTTGATTCGAGTGGCAGATGGAAATTGCTGGAGTAAGTGACGATGTAGCCACAGTCCATCCCCTCCAGTTAAGGCGATCGTGCCATCTGGAAATTGTTGCCACCACGCTTCAACAAAATCGCGCACTCCAGCGAACAAGGTATAGGTAATGCCGCTACGGATTGCATCGGGGGTGTTCGTTGCCCATCGCATCGGCAGCGCATCGAAATCAGGCAATTCTACCGTTGGCAGCGAAGCAGTCTGTTGAGCAAGCGAGCGAATTTGAAGACTCAACCCTGGCAAGATTGCGCCTCCTAAAAATTTAGCCTCCGCATTAGCCGCAGAGAAGGTGAGCGCGGTCCCGGCATCAATCACTAGAGCTGGCAAACCCGTCGTAACGGCGGCTCCCCAAAGCGCAAGGGCACGATCGATTCCCAAGCTTGGGTAAAGTTCTTGCAATGGCACGCGATCGAGCGTAATGAAACTAGCACTCGGATACGCCTGCCACCGTGGATTCTCAGATGGGACAACAGACGCAATCCAGAGCGGAGTTTGGGCGTGTAAAAGTGTTCTAATTTCTGCCAATGCTTCAGAATAGTGATCGGGGTTCCCACTAGAGAGGAGAGAGGCGATCGTTTCAGCAGATAGATGCGACATCTCCCAAGCACAACTCAACGAATCATCCGTAAACCATGCCCAATGCAACCGAGAATTGCCAATCACCAACGCTAACCAGCTTTTTGAGGAATACCCCTTCATCACTCATCCTTCAGAAATCTTAAGCATAGTCTCAGGATTCTGCCACGTTTCACAACTCATACTCATTGAAAGGTAAGAGTTCAAATTATTGGCGTTGCTGACGAATGGGATGAAATGATTTGTATACCCAATGGTAGGCGTAGATCTTGTGCCTATTCTGGAAGATTTCGGGCACCCACCAGGGATGCCCCGACCCAAAACATCCTTTTCAGCAACGCCAAATTATTCTTCATCCCTCATCCTTCATCCCTCATCCTTCATCATGGTCATTGCATTCGGACGGGAAATTTGCGGCAACCTCGAAACAGCAACGTCACGAGAATGGTTAGTCACCAACGGGATCGGCGGCTACGCTTCGGGCACAGTAGCCGGACTGCTGACTCGTCGCTATCACGGCTTGCTAATTGCCGCCCTACACCCTCCCCTCGGACGGACACTCGTGCTAACCAAGCTAGAAGAGATCGTTCACTATCACAACCAGGTGTATGCATTGAGTACCGATCGCTGGGCGGATGGCAGCGTTGCTCCAGATGGCTATCGTCACATCGAACGATTTTGCCTCAATGGAACTGTTCCGACCTGGCGATTTGCCTGCGGGGATGCCCTCCTCGAAAAGCGTATTTGGATGCAGCAAGGAGCGAATACAACCTATGTGCAGTATGACTTGTTGAGAGCAACGGCACCTCTAGCGTTGATGAGCAAGGCATTGGTTAACTATCGCGATCATCATGGCAGTGTTCGCAGTTGGGGCTGGCGGATGGAAGCCGATCGCGTCGAACAGGGTGTTTGTGTCACGGCTCATCCAACTGCCGCCCCGTTATATTTGCTGAGTGATCGCGCTGATGTGTTGCTCGTCCATGACTGGTACTACCACTTCGATTTAGAAGTTGAACGTTACCGGGGATTGAGCGATCGAGAAGATCACTTGCATATTTCCACATTCCACCTCACCCTCAATCCGGGGGAATCGCTTACGATCGTTGCCAGCACTGATGCCAAACCCGAATTAAACGGCAGCACCGCTCTCAAACAGCGACAAGCCTACGAGCAAAAATTACTGAACCTTTGGCGAACCGATCGTCCCCTCAACTCCAAAGATACATCCGTCTGGATCAACCAACTCATCCTGGCTGCCGACCAATTCCTCGTCAACCGTTCCGTTACCCGTTCCGAAGCTGACCCTGCCTCCAATCCTCAATCGCTGCTTGGCAAAACGATCATCGCAGGCTATCCCTGGTTCAGTGATTGGGGACGAGACACCATGATCAGTCTGCCCGGTCTGACGCTTTCCACGGGGCGATCGGAGGTGGCTCGGCTGATTCTTCGCACTTTCTCCCGCTACGTCAGTCAGGGAATGCTGCCCAATCGCTTTCCTGATGCTGGAGAGATTCCTGAATATAACACCGTCGATGCAACGCTCTGGTATTTTGAAGCGATCCAGCAATATTACAAAATCACGCAGGATGATGACCTGCTGATGGAACTCTTCCCCGTCCTGACTGATATCATTCATTGGCACTGTCGCGGCACTCGCTATAACATCCATCTCGACCCCACAGACGGTTTACTCTATGCGGGTGAGGAAGGAGTTCAGTTGACCTGGATGGATGCCAAAGTTGGGGATTGGGTCGTGACCCCTCGCACCGGAAAGCCGATCGAAGTCAATGCTCTCTGGTATAACGCTCTGCGAACAATGGCAAAATTTGCGCGACGACTCGGTAAACCTCATCAGGAATATGAAGCCATTGCCGATCGCACCCTCGCCCGGTTTGTGCGGTTCTGGAACGACGAATTAGGCTACTGCTATGACGTACTCGATAGTCCTGATGGCAATGATCCGGCGTTACGTCCCAATCAAATTTTTGCCGTTTCTCTCCCAGAAAGCCCCCTGACTCCAGTTCAGCAGAAGGGAGTCGTGGATGCCTGTGGGCGATCGCTCCTCACCTCCCACGGCTTACGCTCTCTTGCTCCCGATCATCGTCAATATCAGGGACATTATGGCGGGACTCCATTGCAACGCGATGGATGCTATCACCAAGGCACAACCTGGGGGTGGTTAATCGGTGCCTTTGCCATTGCCCATCTGCGTGTTTATGGAAATCCGACTCAAGCCCGACAATTTCTAGAACCTATGGCAGATCACCTCTTCACGCATGGTATCGGCACTCTCAGCGAAATCTTCGACGGTGACGCCCCCATGACTCCTCGCGGCTGTATTGCTCAAGCCTGGACAGTAGCAGAAGTTTTAAGAGCCTGGATAGCCACAGAGGGAATGTAGGACAATACGTAAAGTCTATGAAGAAATCCTAATTGCACTAATCCCTCAAACCCTTAGAATAGACCTTGACAGCCTTTCTCCTGATGTAACTAGCTTGTGAAGGTATTTATTTTTCATACCCCCGAACTAACCCCGACTGATCATGTTCCAGATTGCGCGATCGCCGTTGATGTCCTCCGTGCAACGACTACAATGGCGACGGCTCTGGCGTCAGGGGCAGAAGCCGTGCAGGTGTTTAGTAGTATCGATGAGTTGATGCAGGTCAGTGAGCAATGGACACCTGATAAACGATTACGAGCCGGGGAACGTGGAGGAGCGACGGTTCCAGGTTGTGATTTAGGCAACTCCCCCCTCGACTGTACGCCAGAAGTGGTCAATGGGCGGCGGCTGTTCATCAGCACAACAAATGGCACTCGTTGCTTGGAGCGAATTCAAGGCGCAGGAACCGTGTTGACAGCCGCGTTAGTGAACCGAGAAGCCGTTGTGAACTATCTTTCAAGTCACAAACCTGAAACCGTCTGGATTGTTGGCTCAGGATGGGAAGGGAGTTTTTCGCTGGAGGATACCGTCTGTGCGGGGGCGATCGCTCACAGCCTCAATTCTCAATCTCTAGAAGAAATGGCAGGCAATGATGAAGTCTTCGGGGCACTAGCCCTGTATGCTCAGTGGCAAGGCAACCTCTTAGAATTGATGCACCACGCCAGTCACGGTCAACGCCTGCTGCGACTAGAGTGTTTCGATGACTTGAAATACTGTGCCCAACTCGATAGTTTGAATATCCTGCCGATTCAACGAGAGCCTGGAGTCTTAGTAAAAAAGGACTGAAACCACTGATTGGATCAGTGAATATGGTAGAGGACTCCAGAATTCAGTCATTGACCGAATGCAGCTTTCAGAACTCGTTCGCCGCTACTTGCTATACGGACTCAGCGGTCCGGTCATTGTCCTCAACCTTTGGGTTCTGAGCCAGATTTTCCAATATTTCGAGGGATTAGTTACCTTTACGATTCTAAGTGCAATTCTGGCACTGATTTTGAATTATCTCGTCCGGTTGTTTGAGCGCCTTGGTTGCACTCGAACTCAAGCCGTGTTTGTCGTATTGTTTTTATCAATCCTGCTCTTGGTGCTTCTGGCATCGACGCTCATCCCGATCGTCATTGAACAAGTCACGCAGCTCGTTCAGGGGCTTCCAGAACTACTAGAAGCCAGCAATCGCAACCTCAATTCCCTGCAAAGCCAGATTAATCGGCATAACCTCCCTTTTGACTTAAACCAGATCAGTCAACAATTAACCGATCAGGTTCAGGTACTCGTGGCCATGATCCCAGAGTTGGCAATCAACACCGTTGGGCAACTATTTGCCACTCTTTTCCTAATTGTGCTGTCGTTTTATATGCTGCTGTATGGCGATCGCTTCTGGCAGGGCATCATCAACCTGCTGCCTCCCAAACTCGGTAAAGCCCTCAACGAATCGCTTCAGCAACAGTTTCACCAATTCTTCCTCAGCCAATTGCTCCTTGCTCTAGCAATGGTGCTGTTTCAGTTTCCCATATTCCTGATTTTGCGAATTAAATTTGGGTTGTTATTTGCCCTTGTCGTCGGATTATTTGAGGTGATTCCGTTATTTGGTGCCACGATCGGCATTGGCTTAGTCACATTACTCGCCCTTGGGATTCAAGGACCCTTACCTGCCGCTCAGGTTGTCATTACAGGCGTAATTTTTCAACAAATCACCGACAACATCATTGCCCCCCGACTGCGAGGAGGTTTCACTGGGCTAAATCCGATTTGGATCGTGATCGCTCTCCTGATCGGTGGACGAGTCGCCGGATTTATCGGAGTCGTATTAGGAATGCCGATCGCCGCCACCATTAAAAGCACGATCGAGGCGATGAGAGAGGAAGGAAGCATGAAGCATGAAGCATGAAAAAAGTGATTGAGTCGGAGAGTAAATGACGATCGGCTTTCCATCCCCCCATCCCCTCATCCCCTCATCCACCCCTCTCCACCTCCGGCTCCGCCACAGCCGTAGGAGCGGAATGATTCTCAGAAACAGAAATCCCTTGAGCAACGGCTTTTAGTTTGGCGTGGAAGTCGGAGGATTCTGATTGGGGAACAAACTGGTGAATGGGATGTTTGGCAGCGGTCGATCGCGACCAGTTGATTTCTAGTAATGGCTGCAAGTCTGAAGCGGTTACAGGCTTGAAGGTTTGCACAGGTTGCCTGTGAAGAGGCGGCAAACTGGAGTCTAAATCTTCATCAGGATTGGGGAGAGCCATCTCAGATGAAGGGGCAAGCAAATCTGACTCTGGGTTGAGCATAGGTGAATCGATCGCCTCGACTGCTTCGACTGTCTCAACTGCCTCGATCATCTCGATTGCCTCAATTGGTGCTTTGGGTTCTTCTGATGCGGTCACCCTCCCATCACTCATCTCTTCTAAAGACGGAAATGGGTTAATGGGTTCGTCGGTTGCTGGCATCGCAGGGGCAATAGGGGGAGGATCGATCGGTTGTTTGGGTAATTCAATTCGAGTCTTGATCCGAGACGAAGACGGAGCAGGCGTCGTAGGCAGGTCAATGACGCTGCTGAAAAACCGATTGCAAACAATTCGCTCAAATTCACGATTGAAGCGATGCAGCGATCGTCCTCGTCGTTGCCACAGGCTCAAAAGTTGCTCCACGGAGACGGCTTTATAGCGTCCTTGATAGAGAGCTTCGATCGTGGCAAGACGAATCCATTGAGTCGGATAGCGATCGAGCCACGAATCAACCAACTGTTCGGTGGTATACCCACCCAGATCGAAGCTATAGCGAGTCAGCAAATCAGTCACGTCGATCGCAACCGCATCCTTTACCAGTTCTGTCATGGCTAAGGCAGATTAGGAGGGCATATAGCAATCCCAAATCAATTGTGAGAAAACCCAAAGGGGTTTGGGGACTTCGTCCCAAGGAGGGGGCAGTGCCCCCCTCCACCCCCTTCTTACAAATGATTTAGGGCTGCTATAACTCTAATGTAATGCTGCTTAATCCCAGATGATCCATCTGAGTTGGTCTAAATTGTGCTAAAAAGAGAAATTTGTTGCTACAGACCACCCGATACTGACCTCGCACCTAGCCCAGTGAAAGGTCCCGGATCACCTACCCAGTTGAAGTCATTAATCCGGAAACTAACGGCACCTGATTCTCGTTCAGGGTTATAGCTGAGGGTGATTGAGTAGCTGCGGCGGCTGTATTCCAGCGACAAGATAGTACTGCTGTCTAGCTCATCTGTGTCTACTCGATCCAAAAAGATGGTGGATTGAACGCTAAACCGAAAAGGACCATAAATTTGCTGAGTAATGCTCAAACCAAGCGTTTGCAAGTCATTCACTCGGTCAAAATCGAAGGGGGTATCCCCATCAAGCGCCGTTACGGAGTAGCTAATATTAATTCCGGTGAAGTCTAGGAAGGGTCGAGAAAAGTTGCCAAACTGTCCGAGGATGCCCACCGTGCCTGTTAGAGTCGATTGAGTATCACCATTACTATATGCACTGAACACGCCTCTTGCCCCTACATAAGTCGCGAGATAGGGCACAACTGGATTTGGGGTATAACGCAATCCTTCTTCTGGCGTCGGTGGAAGCGCTGTCCCAACCCACAAAAAGAAAAAGCGATTTAGGGCAGCACTGGCTTGATAGCGAACCAGATCGATGCGGAAATTGGGTCGGGCACCAAATTCGTCCGCTTCTGGAAGTAAATCGATCAGGGCTTGGTCTTGCTCAACAAACACTCGTCTGCCGTTGACATTGGCATTCACCAACTGAACACTCGCCTGATAGCTCAACTCAATTAATGAATCACCCAGGACAATGCGTGGCGACGTGACGACTAGCCCCAAGCTGTTTTGAACATTTTGAAATCCTAATGAACCGTTGAAGAGACGATCGCGGTAGCTATATTCCAATGCCACTGTATGGGCAGCAACAAGTTGTCGTGCCCGTAAACTGCCCCGGAACTCACCACTCCATTCCGAGATATCAAGACTGCTGAACGAGGCTCGTCCTTCGATAATCGTGCGTGGGCTAGGCGTAACGTTTAATTGGGCAATCAATCCATAGCTTGATGGATCGCCAAAGCCACCTTCATCGATCGCCCGTTGCACCAGGATTTGCGGTGTCACCCGGAAACTCACACCATCTAGCACAAGAACATCAAAGTCTCGCTGGATAAAAAACCCGCCTCGATCGCGTTCATCAAAGCCAAACTCAACCAATCCAGGACTGCGTTCGCGGTTATCAATGATCGCTCGATCGCGCAGCAACGGCAGCGAAAATCCTTGATCAAATACTAACCGGGGATTCCGCGCTCGGATTTCGGTTTGGGTCGGTGAGATCGGCATTACCGTGACATTGTTCGATCGCAATTCCAACTCTGGCGGCGAGAAGGGGTCATTAGTAATCCGCACATTGCTAGCTTGGATGTTTGGTCCGTTGAAACTGATCTGATCCGCCTCATAGCGCAGCCGACTGACTGTCCCGGTCGCGCCAGCCGTTAACCCCCCTTGTCCGGGTGTGGTCGTGCCAACCGTCAATCCTCCCGCACTGCCTAAAACCTGAAGCGGCGCATTGAGCGTCTCACTCAGGGGCACGATCGTCGCCCCCGTCGTAACATCTGTGGCTAACCCTGGTTCAGTCGGACCCAAATCGGTTGAGATGGTTGACAGAGAGATCTCACCTCGTGCGGCTGTCACCGTGCCACTGTCTTGTGTCAGGTTATAGACGATTCGATCGCCCCGCAACACTTGCTGTCCTCGTGTGATTGAGGCATTGCCTTCTGCAACTGCCACTCGGTTAGGAACGCTAACTTGGAGGCGATCGGCATTCACAACCGCGCCTCGAAATCGCAGTTCGACATTACCTTCTGCCCGAAAGACCTGCGCTCGCTCATCATATTCCTGACGATCTGCCTCCAACTCGATAATGTCTTGAGGAGGCGCATCCGTGGGCGGTGTTCCAGTGGGCGGCGTTCCAGGAGGCGGTGTTTCAGGAGGCGGTGTTGGTTCCTCTTCAAGAGGACTCTGTGGAGACTGAGATTCTTCTTCACTTCCGTCTTCAGTCGGAGTATCCTGTGACGGCGATGGCGGTGGCAGAGGTTCAACGCTGGGTAAAGGAGATTGCTGCCCAGGAATAGTTAATGTTTCACCAGGCGGTTCCGGGACAGGCGGAAGTTCATCAGGATTATCCTCTTCACCTTCATCTGGAGTTTCTGGCAGAGCATCAGAGGGTGAGGCTGGCTCTTCGGTAGGGGACTGAGGAACAGACTCCTGAAGAGCATAATCCTCAGAATCAGAGCGCGCATCCGATCGCTCAAACGAAACTGGAGGCGAAATATCTGTTCCCTCAGTCAAACGGTACAGATCGGGTTGGTAGACAAATATAGGAGGATGGACGGCAGAACTCGGCGTACCAGAATCCGTAGAGAACAAAACAGGGCTACTGGAGAACACAAACTCTGGTGGCGACACAGACAAACTAATTTCTACAGGAGAACCCAGCGACTCAGCCGTCAAGGCTGATCCCTCGATCGACTCTTCAGCCACCGCACGTTCAGGAGATGGGAGGCTAGGATTGCCGCAACCACCTGCGCTTCCCCCATTTGCACAGGATTCAAATGGATCTACAGAAGAGGTAAATGTCCATCCCTGAGCGAACTCTAGCGTTGATTCAGCAGTTGGAGCAGAAATTAAAGTTGGGGCAGAATCATTGAGTTCCTCAGGAGGTAAAACATCGACAATAGCAGGGGGAGGGGGCGGCGGAACCGGATAGGGCATACTCACACCACGACACTACAGAGGGGCAACCCTAACGCAGGACTTTTGCCTCCTCTGGAAACAAAACATAGGGAATAGGGAATAGGGAATAGGGCGATCGGAATGTTCAATCAGAGACGACAACCAGAAGAGCTTGTTCCCTACACCCTAGACCAGCACTCAATACCCAATTGGCAAAACAAGCGATCGGGCATACAGCCTGAGAACCTGTTCAAAAATCCCAAATTAGGGTTGAGACAGTGCTGAGGACTAAGAGCCTATCCGAAAACCTCGATCGCAATTGATGCATCACAAGTAGTGTGGGAAATGCCCACTCTACAAAATGGGTTTTCGGATAGGTTCTAAGTGTTGAGGACTGAATTTAATATTTCTCAGTCCTCAGTCTCTAGTCTTCAGCACTTTTCAAACAGGTTCTAAGGAGACGAGCTTCTTACTCTAGATCCCGGCGCTTAGGGTTACGAGCCGGATCATTAGACAGAAATCCAAAGATAAACAACAGGATGAAGAACGCAACCACAATATAAACTGCAATCTTAAGTGTCAACATTGAAATACCTCCCAGAGCGAGTTTTTCTCAAAATAAGCTCCATTATCATATCGAAACATTGTCCTCTTTTGGAGAGTGGGGAGGTGGGGAGGTGGAGGGAGTGGGGAGGTGGGAGGTAGGAGGGAAGTTGGGAATC
>JAAUSF010000168.1 GCA_012033255.1 Cyanobacteria bacterium RU_5_0 | reverse complement strand
GGGAGAGTGGGAGATGGGGAGATGGGGAGATGGGGAGATGGGGAGAGTGGGGAGATGGGTAATCAGTTTTGGCAGCCACTTGTACGGGCACGGCATGCCGTGCCCCTTCGCGTATTGCATCCAACTAAAAACTGCTGTAATGAACAACCTCGTTCTTAGTCCTAATTCCTGATCCCTCAAATCACTTGCTCCAGATGGCGATCGTGACATCTTTACCACTGCTGAACAAGGCCTTGCCGTCTGGACTGAACAGCACAGACAGCACCCAATCAGTATGCCCATAAAGGGTACCGAGTAGGGTTTGATTCTCTAAGTTCCAGAGCCGGACGGTCTGGTCGATGCTGCTGCTGGCGAGCGTCTTGCCATCGGGACTAAAGGCCACTGAAACAGCGCGATCGGTATGTCCCTCAAACGTGTGTAATGCTTTTCCGGTTTCAATATCCCACAGTTTAACAGTGCGATCCCAACTGGCGCTAGCAATGCGTCGTCCTTGTGGCTCGAAAGTGACTGACCGCACGGCTCCATTGTGCCCTATGAAGGTTTGTAACACGTTAAAATGTCGCCAATCCCAGAGACGAATGGTGCCATCTTTGCTAGCACTGGCAAGCGCCTTCCCATCTGGACTAAACGCAACGGAGAATACCCAATCGGAATGTCCTTCCAAAGTGCGGATGAAACGTCCGTTTTGCAAGTTCCACATTTTGATCGTGTTGTCGGCACTGCTGGTAGCAAGAAACCGACCGTCTGGGCTGATGGCAACTGACCATATCGCCATTGTGTGTCCTTTTAGAGTGTAGACTAATTTGCCTGTGCGAAGATCCCAAACATTGACGAGGTTATCCGCCCCACCCGTGACGAGAGTGCGCCCATCTGGACTAATAGCAACACTGAAGACTGTACCTGTATGACCTTGAAGCGTCTGGATGCGATCGTTTGTTCGCAAATCCCAAACTTCAACGTCGCTGCCACTGGCATCGGCAAGGCGATTTCCATCTGGGCTGAGGGCGATCGACCAGACTGCATCGGGATGTCCGGTGAGCGTCTCCACTGTTGCCTGTTTCCATTGCCCACCTGCTGCACAATCGGCTAGCAAGATTTGGGCATCAAACGATCGCCTTTCCTGTCCGGGAGGATTGCCGACGCGGATATTACACTCTTGATAGGCAGATTTTTGAGCAAACGGCAGAAATGATAGACTCCCCAAACTGATCAATTGCAAGAACCCATAGCCTGATCCCAGGATTAGAGCCATTGCCACCCCCCAACTGACTCGATCGATCCATTGACGAGTTGTAGCTCGGCGGCTTCGTTCTGTTGTAGAAGAAGACTGTCTAGACGGCGAGACCACTTGTGTTGGAGAGATGCCCATCGGAGATGGGGATGGGGATTTGCGACGGGTCGGAGCCGTCGGGGAAACGGGAGCCGGAGAAGACGAAGGAGTCGCAGATGCGGGGGAAGAACGGAATGAGAGGGGAGAACGAGCAAGAGTCGGTGTGACAGCAATGTTTTCGGTTGGGGGAGGATCGGATGGACTCGATGAGGGGGGGGTCACGGTAGCTCCTTCTGGAATTAGTCCAAGAATTAGGTCGCCAACTCCGTCCACAATCCGCTTGGGGGTTTGCGGTGGATATTCGGGATGAAGTGGAAAATCCCGACGGAGTCGTTTTTCTTCGTTTAAGACTCGTAACTGCTGATTTTTTTGGTCGATGTATTGCACGGTTTGACGACACACATAGCTATACAATCGATCGGCATCAATCACGCCATTTGAATCAGCCGCGTCGCCGCGTAAGCCTTGAATCAGGTAATAGGTGAATACGCCATGTCCGAGTTCAGGGAATTCCCACGATCGCTCCCCTGTATCACACGACAAAATCGCATAAAACCCTCTGCTTTGGGCAGCGCGATCGCGTAGCACTTTCACCAGTTGTACGGTGGGGTTCAGGAACGCAGAGGTTGTAGAAGTATGGGTGGAAGTCTGAAGAGAAGGATTGGGCAATGATTCTCCTTTAGGGATACCAATCATCAAATTCCCTTTCGCCCCTCGAATCATCAAATCGCCACTGTGACAAGCATCTAACCAGGCTAATTGATGACGCGCACTGCAACCTTCCAAAAGCTCCAACAAATTATCTAGACTGAGCGCAGTTTCCAGCAGAGCATCATTGCGAGTGTCGCTGAGGCATAACACAGCTTGCTGCGTCGTGGGTTCAACCACGCCATGCCCAGAAAAGTAGAACAGAATCGTATCTTGGGGTTTTGCCGCCGCCGTAATTTTTTTTACGTTCGCATAAACCGTTTCCAATGTGGGGGGGTGGGCAGCGAAATCGTGATGCACGATTAATTCTGTTTTGGGAAATTGACGTGTGGCATCCGTCAGTGCTTCTGCTAATCCCTGGCAATCGGCGGCTGAGTATTCCAAACTAGGAAACTGTTCATCCTGGTACTGGTTCACGCCCACCAGGAGCATCCACATCTTGGCTTTTCCGGTTGCCAGAATGCGCGTTGAGTCGCTGGTCTTCAGGCTAAGTGGCATAATTTCACCTGTAACACGGGGGTCCTGATTGCGAATCTGAGCGAGGTAGATGATATGCGGGGCTATGTGATAAACCTATCGCATATCACCCTATACGCCTATGTTGTTTTTGTGATATGCCTCTGTGATTTGGATTCAATTTCTCTCTCACATGGGTAAGGGCGAACAAACGTCCGCCCCTCCAAAACCCTGATGCGCCAATCATTTCAGATGATTAGGTAAATTCTAGGGTAGACAGGTGCCTACCCCACTGAACTTTACACTAGGCTGAAGTTATTGACGGAGAATTGGTTTTGGTTTCCTACGTTCGTTTGATTGGTCAGGTTAGAGAGGACGCTGATATCACCACGATCACTCAGATCCTTGGAGAACACGAGGCGGCTGATGCCCAGCGTGGTGTTGAAGTAGGAGAACACCCCTACATCACCCGTGATCTTGTCGTTCTTGGCGATTTCGTTCGCGGCAGCAGCAGCATTCGCGAATCCATCGGTGAGAACAATCACGTTAGCAGGACCAGCGATATCAGAAGACTTGCCCTTCACGAAGTTGATTTGACCGATGCCCAAATCAGATGCATCTAGACCGAACTTGTCTTGAGCGATGTTGAAGTCACCGAGGATGTCAGGCGTGTTCAGAGTTTTGATCCCCGTTGCCACGTTCAGAACAGGAGTGCCATTGGCGAAGACGTTACCGTTGTAAACGAAGGTATCGCTATCTACACCACCCGTCAGAGTATCTTGACCACCGCCACCGATCAATGTATCTTGACCCGCACCGCCATCAAGGTTGTCAGCCGCCGCACCGCCGATCATCAGGTCGTTGCCAGCTTCACCAAGAGCGACCACCGCAACTGCCGTATCCGCCGCGTCCAGAGTATCGTTACCTTCACCACCCGCGAATTTCACCAGTGTGAAATCGGTGCCAGCCAAGCTGTTCACTTCCAGCTTATCGTCACCACCCGATGCCTTCACATCAAACTGCTCAGCGTCATCAATGGTGAGTCGGAAAGGAACCAGGTTGACGCGATCGAAGGTCACGTTGTTCGCGAATTGGTTCAGAGCCGCGTTGATCACGAAGCTATCGCCTGCGTTTGCCGCATCGGTCACTTCGATCACATCAGCCGTCCCAGAACCGCCGTTCATGATATCGCTGCCATCACCGTTGTTCCAGACGAGGCGATCGTTACCGCCACCGCCCAGCATGACATCCAATTCTTTGCCACCAACGAGGGAATCATCTCCTTCACCACCCGACAAGGTATCTTTGCCTAAACCGCTCTTGAGAATATCGTTTCCGGCACCCCCAGAAGCGAAGATATTCACGGTGCTAGCAGCAGCTTCTAGCGTATCGTTGCCCGCTCCACCAAAGAAGTTAATGAGTCTAACATCGGTTCCAGCGAGGCTATTCACGGTTAGGCGATCGTCACCACCACTGGCATTAATTTGGAAGATTTCAGACTGCTTACTTTTAACCGTAAATTTTCCGAGGTTAATGCGATCGAAGACCGCTACGTTACCTTGTGCTTTCAGCACGAAATCATCACCAGCCGCTGCCGCATCATTGATTTCGACGGTATCGATTCCTGCCCCACCATACATGTAATCGCTGCCGTCACCATTATTCCAAACTAAGGTATCGTTTCCAGCATCGCCATACATTTTGTCGTCGCCTTTGTCACCGATAACGCGATCGTTTCCACCCGCACCTTTCATGGTGTCATTTCCATCACCACCGTTCAGAGTATCGTTTCTCTCGGTGCCAACGATTAGATCAGGACCATTGGTGAATCGGGTATTGGAACGGGTTGCTTTGCTGGTTTTGATGGTAGCCATGTCGATTTCTCCTGATAATTTGATTTGACTGAAGTTGAATAATTTCTGAGCAGCGAGGGGTTTGAAACTGTCTATCTTGTCGCCTCCCAACGTAGGAATCAATCGGGAAGAATTCGGGAGTAGCGAGGAGTTTGAAACTGTTATCTCGTTGCCTCTGTAGCTAACTACTAATGAAATGCAGCAAGTATGCAAGTCGTTAGAAAAGTTTTTTTGAATCGCCTAAAACCCTTACCTCAACTCGCTTCTCAAAATCCCTCCATCTCCCCCATCTCCCTCATCTCCCCCACCTCCCTCATCCCTCTCATCCCCCTTTATCACCGATCGGGTTAGGTAATTGTCATCCTGAATGGTTAGAATCTTGAGATGTCGTGAGGGGGTCTTCGTTCATGACACCTGAGGAAGCCTTGGTTCGGCTCGACACTTTACTGGAAGGGCAGAAACTCAAAGATCTGCAAGAGCTAGTTTTTCGATACTCGTGGCAAGGTTGGACCTATCCCAAAATTGCACAACATATTGATTACGATGCAAGCCACATTCGAGATGTTGGTTCTGCACTGTGGCAGCATCTTACTGAAGCGGTTGGAGAGCGGGTTACAAAGAAAAATCTGCAAGTGGTTCTAAGACGACAATTCCATCAATTGGCGGCTCCAGCAGATACTCGCCTTGAAGATTGGTCTATTCCAGTGAATCGTCATCGTTGGGGAGAGGCGATCGATGTTTCGATGTTTTACGGTCGCACTCAAGAACTCGCCACATTAGAGCAATGGATTGTGCAGGATCATTGCCATCTCGTGACGATACAAGGAATGGGGGGCATCGGTAAAACATCATTGGCTGTAAAGCTAGCAGAACACCTTCAAGATAAATTTGATTATTTCATCTGGCAATCGCTTCGGAATGCACCACCGATCAACTCTATTCTTACGACTCTGATCCACATTCTCTCTGATCAACAAGAAACAGTCCTGCGAGAAACATTGGATGCTCAAATCTCTCAATTGCTGTCCTATCTTCGCTCCTCACGCTGTTTGTTAATATTCGATAATTTTGATGCGATTTTGGGTTGTGAACGAGCCGATGCGCTGCCAACAAATCAGGCTGGACAATACCGAGAAAGCTATGACGGCTACGATGAATTAATTAGACGCATTGGCTCAGAGCATCATACAAGTTGTTTGGTGTTAACAAGCCGGGAGAAGCCCAAAACATTGATTCCGCTGGAAGGTAAGACACTACCTGTACGAATTTTGCGGTTGAATGGTTTGAATGCTGTTGAAGTACAAGGTATTCTCACAGCCAACGGATGTATTTGGAAATCGAAAACAGAATTAAATCATTTGACGGAGCGATATTCTGGCAATCCACTGGCACTTAGAATTGTTTCAACGACAGTGCGAGATGTATTTGATAGCAGTATCACGGAGTTTTTAGCACACGGCGCGATCGCCTTCGGGAACATTACAACGCTTCTCAATGAACAATTCAATCGCCTTTCCGATCTCGAAAAACAGGTAATGTATTGGTTAGCAATTAATCAAGAATCTGTCTCATTAGTCGAACTGCGAAACGATTTTGTTCATAGTTTGCCGCAACCGAAACTATTAGAAGCATTACTCTCATTAAGACGACGATCGCTCATCGAGAAAAACGCCGGATTGTTTACGCTGCAACCCGTCGTAATGGAATATGTTATGGAACAATTAATCGATCGCGTGTGTCAGGAAATCAAGCAATGGGGAGAAGCGATCCAGGAAGACGATCATCGACACTTCGTATTCACAAGCCATGCGCTGATCAAAGCACAAGCCAATGATTACATTCGAGAAAGCCAAATTCGTACAATCTTAGTGCCCCTTGTGAATCGATTATTGGCTCAGTTAGGATCGAAGAAGGATCTGGTTTCTCAACTTGATGGCATATTGTTGAAGCTGCGATCGGAATTTTCTAAATCACCAGGATATGGGGGCGGCAATTTAATCAACCTATTCAACCAACTGCATGTGGAGTTGAACGGGTATGATTTCTCAGATTTGAGTATTTGGCAAGCGGATCTGATTAATACAACATTGCATCAGGTTAACTTTGCCTATGCCGATCTATCCAAGTCTGCGTTTATGGGCGTTTTGAATGGAGCCACTTCGGTTGCCTTTAGTCCCGATGGGAGGTCTCTGGCGATCGGCAATGCGGATGGCAAAATCTGGATCTGCCAAACGGAAGATTATCGCGAAATATCGATTTGGGACGCTCACTTCAGTTGGGTTGCATCTGTTACATTCAGTCCAGATGGTCGGACGTTAGCCACGGGTAGTTTTGACCAAACGATCAAACTTTGGGATGTGGCGACAGGCGAATGTTACAAGACCCTAGAGGGACATACGGCTTGGATACCCTCCGTTGCCTTTAGTCCGGATGGTCGAATGTTAGCCAGTGCTAGTTGTGACCAGACTGCCAAGGTGTGGGATGTGGCAACGGGAGTATGTTTGAGAACCCTGGACAAATTTGGCGATTTTGTAGTAGCGGTTGCCTTTAGCCCCGATGGGCAAACCTTGGCGATCGCCAGTTATGACCGACTCATCAGGTTATGGGACGTGGCAACTGGACAGTTGATTAATCTCCTACAAGGACATACGCACTGGGGCAGAGCGGTTGCATTCAGTCCCAATGGGCAAACTTTAGCAAGTGGCAGTTGGGATCGGACGATTCGCTTATGGGATGCGACAACCGGAGAGTGTTTGAAGATTTTCCAGGGGCATACTGAGCCAGTCGCGTCAGTCGTTTTCAGTCCGGATGGTCAAACGTTGGCGAGTTCGAGCTTTGATTGTACCGTTCGACTGTGGGATGTTGCGACTGGACAATGTTTGAAACTCATGCAAAAACATTCGGGTTGGGTCTGGTCGATCGCCTTTCATCCTGAAGGTCACACGTTAGCCAGTGGTAGCCTCGATCGCCGGGTTATCCTCTGGGACGCAGCGACGGGAGACTCAATCAAAACCTTGCATGGCTATGGTTCCGGAATCAGGTCACTCACCTTCAGTGCAGATGGGCGTCACTTGGCGAATGGGAGCGATGACACAATGGTGAGACTGTGGGATGTGCGATCGAGTGAGTGCCACAAGACCCTCCAGGGACAAAATACTTGGATTTGGTGCGTCAGCTTTAGTCCAGATCATCAAACATTAGCAAGCGGTGGTGGCAGGGGCAGCATTCGGTTGTGGGATGTTGCTACGGGGCAACTGCTTCGAGTCTTGCAAGCTAATACCAGCATTGCCAACGATGTAAGTTCTGTTGCTTTTAGTCCAGACGGACAAACGTTGTATAGTAGCGAGATGCACCGAATCATCCGATTCTGGGATGTGCAAACAGGCAACTGCTTCAAAACCTTGTCTTTGAATAGTCGAGCCTGGTCGATCGCGCTTAGCCCCAATGGGACAGATTTGGTGGCTGGTTGCGATGACAAGTTAATCAGAGTATGGAATGTTCAGTCTGGAGAGTGCCTCAAATCCTTGCAAGGGCACACAGGTATGATATTTTCAGTAGTCTTTAGCGCAGAGGGGAATCTTTTGGTAAGCAGTGGAGATGACAGGACAGTGAGACTGTGGGATGTTCAGTCTGGAGAATGCCTTAGCGTTTTACAGGGGCATGCCAGCATGGTGTGGGCAGTTCGATTGAGTCCAGATGATCGGATTGCTGCCAGTAGCAGCCTCGACAAAACCGTAAGACTGTGGGATGTCCGTTCAGGCGAATGTTTCAAAATCTTGGAGCATCCGGCTGAGGTCTGGTCGATCGCTTTTCACCCCGATGGCAGAACCCTGGCAAGCGGGAGCGCAGATGGAACGATTAAGCTTTGGGAGGTTGAGACAGGTGAATACATTAAGACAATTCGATCGCCCCGTCTGTATGAAGGGATGAATATTACTGGGATTACGGGTATCACTGACGCGCAGAAGGCAACGCTAAGATTACTAGGAGCCGTAGAATTCAATTAACTATTGTATTAGGAGAATCGAAATGACACGTCGATCGAAACACTCGTCTGAACACCCATCTGAACGCCAATCGAAACGTCAAAAGGATGTTCGCATCTCAGCCACTTCAATTATCTGGGGATGTGCTACGGGTATGTTGGCAATTTGTATTCCTCTGACGAATAACTCCGATCAGAGTCATCAGGGAACGATTATTCCTCTGGCTGTCCTGGTTGCTGCCACGGTTGGCACGGTTGCGGTTTGGCGATCGTCCCCCAATCCAGACTTTCAACCCATCGAAGAATCGAATCAGGTACGGGAATTAAAACAACGGATTGCCGATTTAGAAACGATCGCTAGTGTCGGTGAGCTTGAATGGCAACGACGCATTCAATCTACTGTCAAGAGCGAATTGCCGATGCGCGATCGGCTAGACGATACAGAGCGATGATGAATCCATTATCTTCAAATTGATAGACCCGTTTTGGCTGCTGGTTTTGTTTCTGGAGTGCAGCTTGCAAGCGATCGCTTGGGTTATACACAAACACATCTTCAAAGTGACTTGGAATGATCAGGGATTCTGGTTCAGCCGTTAGAACTAGCTTAGTATCTGGATTCAAGCGATGACTGAGCGGCATCATTAAGCCCAGTGGCATATCAGAAATCACCAGTGGGTTGCTAGCCTGATTGATGATCTGAGACACTTCTACATCAAATTCAGACCAACCCCACCACGTACTCATCTGAGACGCGATCGCAGACGTTAACAGGCTGCTGGAAATGAGCAGCGCAATGACCACTTGCCACAGTCGTCGTTGCAGGGTATTCGTAAACTGCCAGGTTAAGGGATTGGCTAGAAAATACGCCAATGCGATCGTGAGTCCCAAATAGCTCGGTAAGAGGTATCGAATATTGGTCGATCGTTTGCCTGCCCAAATCAAATCAGGAATCATCAGAGCCAAAGCTGCGACACCAATCAATACCACGATAAACAGCCAGACGCGCTTCCGGGTTTGAGTGCAAACAAAATGAATCGTGAATGTAAAGAGGATCAGAATCGGAATTGCTAAATAAACGAAAAAATCGTCATAGCGGAAATGCCAAGCCACAAATATCCGACTGAGATGAACTCCCCAGGATTTAATTAGTGTGAGCAGTGGAGTAGGCTGTTTCAACCAATCCGTAGTTTGAATCAGAGCCGTCTTATTCATCCAGGCAATCCAGATCCAAGGAACGAATGTTACAATACTTAACAACAGTGTAAAAAGATAGCTAATAACCGTTTTAGTGAGCCGAAATCGTTCGATCGCCAGCCCATAAATACCATGCCCTAAAAATACTAAACCTGACAAAAAATGACAGTAAAACCCTGCAATTAGAGTAATCGTATAAACACTCCAACTCAATGCTGTTTTAGATCGCATCGCCCGCAGTAATGCCGCACTGGATAGCAAAATCAGCACTATCCATAAACTATACTGTCGCGCTTCTTGAGCATAGCGGATATAGATCGGAGATACGGCTAGAAGCATGACAGCTAACCAAGCCGCGATCGGTGATGCAAAGAGTTCCCAACACAGCCAATACATTGCTGGAAATGCCAGCAGGCTGATCAGTGCAGGCAAACTTCGCATGGCTGTTACAGATCCACCGAACCATTCTGCCCAAATTCGTGCCATTGCATAGTATAGCGGCGGATGTTGTGGCTCTTCAGTGGCTAATCCTTTAAGGGTATCGATCGCATTCCTTTCTGAGGAAGGACGCTGGTATTTCAAGAGATCGTCTACATCGATCACGCGATTCTGATAGAGATCTTGGATCACTTCTTCAGTTCGATATCCTGAGATTCGCAGTGATGTATAAATTTCATCATGCCAATACGGTTTTTGATCAAGATTCACAAATCGCAAAAAGATACCGAGTGTTAATACAACAGCAAGCAAAAGCTGCAACCCCTTTAATGGGGGCTGGTTGTTCAGAATCATGACTATTTACCTCAACAAATGCTTATGATCAAGCACATCAGTTCGGCTCAATTTCAGCCGCTTTCCCTTTCTATGGCATCAAGCGATCGACTGAACATTCCAGAATCTAAACATGAAAAACTTTTATATCTTATTTAACAACGGGCAGAACGCGGCAACATGAACGATCGCCCTTCAGCCGCAAATTCACCATGCACCATCAAATAAGAATCTCCACCTTGCAATTGAGGCACAGCTTGAGCATCAATATTGAGACGATCGGGACTAAAATAAAATACTGCTTTGTGAATCGGTTGCGGAATGCGATCGAGAATATCAATTAACTGGCAAGGTTGCTTCCAGACAATATCATGAAGCTTAAGCTGAGTATTCTCAATTTCCATTGCAATGATTAGATCGAGATCTTCGGCATAATACAGTGGATTATTCACTTCGTTGAAGAAGAACAGAGCTTTAGCCCCGATCGATCCCAAACTATCAGAAACCGATGTTCGTTCATCTAACAGTCGATGCAAAATTGCTCGATCGGTATCGATTTTTAAGTCTAAAATACGAAATCCGTTATGATCTCCAGTGGATTGACATTCAGCCACAAACGCATGTTCTTGAATCGCTCGAAATCCAAAGGGCGTGTAATAATCGGGTTGATCGGTGGTTAATGCTAGCGTTTGATAGCGAGTCGCACAGTAGTCGAGAGCCGCCGTCATGCATTGACGATAATAGCCCCGACGGCGGTAGTCTGGGTGCGTCGCTACTCCATGAATGCCCCCGATAATCATCGGTTTACCCATCATCCAAACTGGAATTTCCAGAACACCCACATGGGCGATCGCTTGTTCTCCTTCAAAGCACATAAACGGTGTGGAAACGGATTCCCAAGACGTTCCCAAAGTTTTAATCAATTGAGCCATTTGGATAATACTAAGGAATAGGAACAAAATAAGACCGGAGAGTTAAGGAGGAGAGTGATAGGCTAAAGGCAACCCTCACCGTTTCCCCTTAATGATGCAATCCTACCCCACTGAGATTGAACAAACCATGCAACGG
>JAAUSF010000167.1 GCA_012033255.1 Cyanobacteria bacterium RU_5_0 | reverse complement strand
GGAGGCGTTGGTGGATGAGGGATGAAGAATGAAGAATGAAGAATGAAGAACGAAGAATGAGGGATGAAGGGTAATGTTCTAAGCTGAACCGCATTCAATCTGCCTATCTCCCCTATCTCCCCATCTCCCCCACTCCCCCATCCCCCCATCACTCCTTTAACGGTTGAGCATAAAAACCTAAATGATTTGCAACGGGGCGTTCGCGCATGGGGATGCGGGTGTGAATGGGAGCATTCAGAATTTGAGTTCCGGAGGGCGTTTCTGTGACGAGCGTTGTCGAGCCACCCCCATCCAGATTAATAGCGGCATCGGCTCCTAGTTCCAGGACGATCGCCGTTAGCTCCGGAAGCGTGACTCCTTTGCTGTAGAAGAGTTGTTTGTCATCAATAGCAACGATCCACAGGGTTTCGCCAGATTGATCGATCGCCACCACTGTTCGTGAATAGGCTGCATCACTGTCGGCGGAGTCTGGTGGAATGGTTGCTGTTCTCCCTTGAGTTACGAGCATGGCACTGCCGGCAACCGCTTGCCGAGTTCCGTCTGGGCATTCTCCGCTTGAGACAATTTGGGCACGATTGTCTGCTGTAAAACAGATCACGGCCCACTTTGCTTCGGGCATGGAGTATTGTTCGCCGTTAGAAATAGCCTGTCCGACGGCATTGACCCGATCGCCACTATGGGGATAAAACTCCCACGGGGTCTTTTCAATGAACTCATAGAAAAAGTTGGCGTTGATGGCCAGTTGTAGATCAAATTCGTTGAGAAATTCGGAAGTGGTTCGGGCGGTTAGCTCAGTGTTATCTTCGGTAAGTCGTCCAGGTGTCACCAATATGCCAATTCCAGGAGCAGTCAAGTCGATCGTCACTACATGAATCAGGATTGGGCGAGGCGTAGAACGGGCTTCCCGTCGATAAGTGATACCCTGAAATAACGACCGATCCTCTGCAAGCCGGGATGGACGTTGCAGGTGAGGAATGGCATAGAGTAGCAAAGGGAATGCCAGCAATAGACAACTGATTAAAGTTGTGAGCAGATGCTTGTAGCTCCAATGTCGATGATTCATAGTAGCTATGACCAATCCACTTCCTCACCATTCTGGCAGTCGATTTGCCAATCGGGATTTACGCAACCGTTCCTTCCGAGGGCAAGACCTCAATGGAGCTAATTTTAGCGGAGCCGATATTCGAGGCTGTGATTTTAGTGACGCTCAATTGATCAATGCGAATTTTCAGCGAGTCAGAGCCGGACTCACCCGTCGCCAATTGTGGGTGCAAATTTCGATCGCCGTCATTACCCTGGTGTTTGTCGGGGATGTAGTCAGCCAACTGGTGATTAGTTCTCTAGGGCAAACAATGGACGATCGAGCGTGGCGCTATGTCGTTATCCTATGTGTCGTGATAGGTTTGGCTGGCTTGGGAACCGCCATCAAATTTTTGACTGGTTCTCGCTCTCGGCTCGGACGCAGGGCTGAAATTCTTTCTGGACTCTTATCAGCCGCCCTAATCGGTTTTTTTTACGCAGGCATCAGCAGCGACAATAACCCAACTGTGGCAGCGATCGGAGCCTTCGTAGGAGGATTCTTCGCCGCTTTCGTCCGATCGCGAGAAGTGGGTAGTGTCTTGAAAGTCACCACTGCTGCTGCCGGGACGGTTTGCGCTTATGGATTTACCGTTTGGATAGGATCAACCGCGATCGCCCTCCTCAGCGTCCAACGATTCCTCTGGGGCATCCTGATCAGCCTTCTCACCCTTCTCTGTCTCTGGCTCACCTCTAACTCCTTCTGGCTCCTAGTCCGGGAGATTCAGCAATCGATCGGCACCTCCTTTCAAGGCGCAGACTTGACAAATGCTCAATTTGACCAAGCTGACCTACCCAACACAGATTTTTCAGAAACCTTTGGCTATGTGGATGAGGAAACTTGACGACCGCTGGAATGATTTTCCTGGCTTGAGGCATCACAGGTAGGATGGGCAATGCTCACTCTACTTGCAATTGAGAGAGTCGAAGATTTGCTCCGCGATCGGTTGAGCATCTGCGCCAATTGTCGTTAGTGAAACAAACAGCAAGTTGCCATTGTGAGTTAAGGAGGTTTGATAGGTCAATGCTGGCTCAGCTAATTCTTGACTGTCACTTTGACCGTCACGGGTCTGCTGACCTTCTGTAATCGTGACATCGACAGTTTGACCGCAAAGCTGTCTTGATTCTGTCCGCTCGGATGTCACCGTAATATTCTCGCCCATTTGCCGCTCCAGGCTATCCTGCATCGACTCTTGAATCTCGGCTGAATTACCTTGGGCTTCCCCTGTCACTCGACCCAAAAATAAAAACACCCCTTCCGGATTGCTAGTACTTGTTATTCCGGCTAGCTCAATGCCACCAAATTTTGTTGAGACAACCCCTTGTGAACCACCCGGAATTTGATAGTCCATAATGCTTTGGGCGGTTAGCTCAGCTTGCTTAGAGTCAAAGGACAGATTGAGGGCTTGCCTAGCCCAGAAAAACAGCCCGATTCCTAGCCCAATGAGCAAGACTAAGACGGTGCCGCACCCGATCGCCACCCACTTGAAGATATTTGGCGATCGACGGGCTTCAGGGGAGGGGTAAGTCATAACATTTACTCCTATCGTTCTATCGTTAATTAGGCATATCCGAGGAATGAAGCATAGCCGTGCAAAATTGATCTACCACTCGATCGAGTCCGACGGCACGAGAGGCTTTGAACAGCAGCCGATCGCCCGATCGCACTAACATCTGTAACCGTTGTAACACTTCCATGTGACTTGAAAACTGCTCTGCCCCAAGCGGACTGGCACCTGCCGCCATCGCCTGACTTTCTGCTTCGTCTGCCAAAATCAGCAGCCTATCCAGATTGAGTTGACAAACGAGCTTACCCACTTGGTGATGAAAATCCAGGGAGCGATCGCCCAATTCCTTCATTGTTCCTAAAACGGCAATCCGACGCTGACCCGGCACTTCGGCTAACAGATGCAATGCTGCCATCATGGACTCTAATCCAGCATTGTAAGTTTCATCCAAAATCACGATGTCGTTTGGCAATTCATAGCATCGTGCCCGTCCTTTGGGTAACTCCACAGTTAAACCACTTTTAAAAATTGACCAATTGATCTGAAGAACGTTTGCCACCGCCAACGCTGCCAAATAATTCAGCGCATTGTGTCGTCCCGTGAGCGGCAACGGAAGTTTTATTCCTTCAAACCATAACGTATTTGAATCAAGCAGTTCTCCGTGAAAATCGCCCCCCTCCAACCCATACGTCACCACCTGACCCTGCCAAACGTTTGCCGCCGTCTCCATCAACCGAGGATTGTCATGATTCAAGACCGCGATGCCAGATGGTTTCAGTTCTTGCAATAGTTCACACTTTGCATTGGCGATCGCTTGCTCCGATCCTAATCGTCCAATATGTGCCGTTCCTACGTTTGTAATCACCGCAATATCCGGACGGGCAATTTGCGTTAGCAGGGCAATTTCTCCAGGTGCCCGCATTCCCATCTCAACCACAGCGTAATCATGCTCTGAACCCAGTTCTAGCAATGTTTTGGGCACCCCAATCTCGTTGTTATAGTTAGCTTGTGTCTTAAGAACGCTTCCTTGAGTGGCTAACACGGCTGCAATCAATTCTTTCGTCGTTGTTTTCCCAACCGAACCTGTGACAGCAATCACTGGAATGGTGAATTGATTGCGCCACCACCGAGCGATCGTCTGATACGCCACTAATGTATCGTCTACTAACAGCAGAGGGAATGCCCCCGCAAGACGATTTGCCTCTCTCGCCAACGGAGAATCGACAATTGCCGCAATTGCCCCTTGCTGAATCGCCTTTTCTACAAAATCGTGCCCATCAAACGTCTCACCGCGCAATGCTAAAAACACCTGCCCCAATTGAATACGGCGGCTATCGGTGTTGATGCCCGTCGCGATCGCCCCTAAGCGACTGTCTGATAAATGCAGTGGTGTTGCACTCAGGACCTCAGTCAGTTGGCGGAGAATGACATAACCAAACATGAGACTATCAACTTTCTGATTTGTTTCGGTTTGAGAATGAGCTAATCATACTTCTGTTGCGTTCAAGTCAGTGAAAAGCATAAAGTGCGATTTGTGGAATGGGCATCTTGCCCATCCGGGCAGGTGTTCGCGAAGCGTGTCCGTAGGACATGGACATTTTTGTGGGGCGGCTTCGCCGCCCCACAAAAATGTCCTAACCAATATGACTATGGCCATAATTCAAGCTCTGGAAAATTTGAATCTCGCATTAATCACGAATTTTGGCTTAGTCAATCTATCGTTTTCAAGATAACTATTGAATTAAATTGATGCAAAATATTGCCCTAATATTGGTTGAATATCGGTTGCAGGAAGGCATTCAGAGTTTCTAAAATGTCTAATGAAACATTCGTCTGACGATTTGTACTAGCAATCCGAGTGAGTTCTAGAAAAGGAGAGTAAAGCATGACCCAAGTGGTCTTAGGTGAGAATGAAGGAATTGAGTCAGCACTGCGTCGATTTAAGCGCCAAGTCTCCAAAGCTGGCATTCTGGCTGATGTGAAGAGCCATCGCCATTTTGAAACTCCACTGGAGAAGCGCAAGCGTAAAGCAATTATGGCGCGACGCAAGCGTCGTTTTCGCTAAAGTGGTTGCTGTCCATACTTCAGTCTTACTAGCTTTTTAGAGACTTCTAACATTGTTTGATATTTGTGCCGGGGGCATAGTCTGCTATGCCCTTGTATACGTTTGTGTGTCTTAGCGTTTGTGTGCCTTCTCACAACAAGGTTAAGAATTTCCGTTGATTTTCCTATCAAAGAGTTAGAACTTGAAAAAAAATGTCAAGACTAGATTAGTAGAGACATAAAACTGAGGATTCTAAACGTTTTGTGTAATGGACAATGTTGAAATTGAGGACACGGCTTCAAATTGTGCCAGACTGAGGGGTCTTGCCAAACTAGATAGCCTGATTCCCATGAATCATCAATGTCTATGCTATACGGATAAGGTCGGGAAAACAGATTAATTGCGCCTACCTGATGAGCATTCAAAAAAACAGACCAATTTCCCTGCCTATCTCGATTTGCGAAAGGAGTAACGTTTCATGGAAAGTGTCATTCCAGAACTTGACAACATTAGCCGCCAATTTATGAGTCTAGAGCGTCCTAAGAAACCCAAGATGTTGGTTGTCGATGATGAGCCAGACAACCTGGATTTGCTATACCGTACATTCCGTCGAGATTTTAATGTTTTAAAGGCAGAAAGCGGAGTTGTTGCATTACAGGTTCTAGCCACTGAGGGAGAAGTTGCCGTGATTATCTCGGATCAACGGATGCCAGAGATGAAAGGAACAGAATTTCTTAGCAAAACAGTGCCTCAGTTCCCAGACACAATGCGGATCATCTTGACTGGGTTCACAGATGTAGAAGATCTAGTTGAGGCGATTAATTCAGGACAAGTCTATAAATACATCACGAAGCCTTGGGACCCACATGAACTAAAGGCAGTAGTGCAACGAGCCGTTGAAACATATGATTTACTGAAGCAGCGCACTGAGGAATTGCACCGCGCCCAAGCTCAGACGGCTTTGTTGAGTACGATCGTCCAGGTTGCTCGTCAAGCGAATACCGTTGAGGATTGTCTGAAACCCATTGCGATTGCCTATGCTGAGAACTTCGCGGCTGATGGCTGTATTTTGCAACTTGTTGAAGGTAAATCCCTTAAAGCACAGGGAGTTTACAGCATTAATGGAGATTTGAGAAATTGGTTGGATCAAGATCCCCTGGCGCAAAAGGCGATCGCCACTCAAAGAATGCAAGTTGCCCTTAATGTTCCTTCAGATAAGGCACTGTCTGAGGTGCAGCACTACGTCGATGCGGGTGTTCAAGCTCACTTAATTATTCCAATCACCTTCCAAAACGAGGGGATCGCCGTCATTTCGCTCCAGTGGAAACAACCGCGTGTTTTGCGAGAAGACGAATTAAGCTTGATTCATTTGTCGGCGCAACAAGTTGGTATGGCACTAACCTGCACTCGCCATCATCGTACCGTTGTGTAGTGTTGTGTAGTGTTGTGTAGTGTTGATCTGTAATGTTGATGTGCAGGATTGATGTGTAGGATCGAGGGGTAGGACTGACTCATATCACCCCTGATCGTTTCTGTGAATCCAACCTTACCGACTTCGCGATCGCACGAGATCCAGGCTTTATTCAACCGCATCGCTCCTGTCTATGATCAACTCAATCACTGGCTTAGCCTGGGACAGCATCGGATTTGGAAACAGATGGCAGTGACGTGGAGCGATCCCCGTCCTGGATCTGTCTGTCTAGATGTATGCTGCGGCAGCGGCGATTTAGCTCAACTGATGGCACAGCAAGTGGGAGCCACGGGGACAGTATACGGGGTTGATTTCTCCTCGGCTCAGTTGGCGATTGCCCACGAGCGTACTCAGCACCATATTCCTCCGCTTCCGGTTGTCTGGGTTGAAGCAGATGCTCTAGCTCTACCGTTTGATGCTAATCAGTTTGATGCCGCGACAATGGGATATGGTTTGCGAAATGTCACTGATATTCTGAGCAGCTTGAAAGAACTGCATCGAGTCCTGAAGCCCACTGCGAATGTGGCAATCCTGGACTTTCACCACCCTAGCCATCCCCAACTGCGATCGTTTCAACACTGGTACTTGGAGACGATCGTTGTTCCTATTGCTCAACACCTGGGACTGCGTGACGAATATGCTTACATTAGCCCAAGCCTCGATCGATTCCCAGATGGAAGGCAGCAAGTCGCTTTGGCAAAACAAGCTGGCTTCACGGCAGCAGTTCATTATGCGATCGCAGGCGGAATGATGGGCGTTCTCGTCGCCACAAAATAAACAATGGATCTTGTAACCATCTGGACTTTGACTGCACCCCCCATTGTCGGTGGTATCATTGGCTACTTTACTAATGATATTGCCATCAAAATGCTGTTTCGTCCCTACAAAGCCATCTACATTGGTGGACGAAAGCTTCCCTTTACGCCGGGATTGATTCCCAGTAACCAAGAACGACTAGCGCAACGTATTTCTGACAGCATCATGGGATCGTTGCTGACGCCAGAGGAGTTACAGAATCTAGCTCGTAAATTGCTACAGACTGAGCGAACTAAAGCCGCGATTCTTTGGTTGCTGAAATTGGCACTAGAGCAAATTCAGGGAGTGAATCAGGAGAAGGCGACTAACGTCATTGGCAATATTCTCAAAGATTTGTTGGGTCAGTCGCTTCCACGTTTGATCAAAGTGTTGGCACGACGCGAAGATTTTCTGGAGGCGCAACTGAATCAGATTTTTGATCAGGTCTTGCTAGAACTTCGCTTAAATGACCTCCAAGCAGAGCAGCTTTCTAATTGGCTGCTGGAAGTTGTGATTCCGCCAGATATTATGCGGCAGGCGATCGTAGACTTCTTGACCGATCGCAATATCCGGGTGATTGACGAAGGCTTTCGAGAAAAAACGAGCGGTACCTATTGGGTCGTAGCCAATCTTTTCGGCATCCGGAATACCCTCATTCGGCTACGCACCTATTGTCTAGATGAGAAAGAAGAAAGTAATGCTCGAATTGCCGAATTAATTGTTTCGCTGGGTATCCAGGCTCGGCTTAGAGAAATTTTACAAAATCTTTCATTGCAAAATTTACCAGTATCTACCGTGCGACAACTCCGTAAAACGATGCGAGACAGTGTGCGATCATATCTCCAAATTAAAGGCTCAGAGGTGCTTCTAGGACTTAGTGACTCGATCGATTGGAATAATGTCGCATCCTTACTGCTCAATCGTCTCCGGACGTCTAATGTGGTTTATGGCTCTCTTAACCCCGTCAGCGAAGAATTAGCTCTCATTCTAGAACGCTATCTAGAGCGGGATTTGGAGTCGATCGTCTCTGAAGTTATCCCCATTCTGAACATCGATCAGGTGATCATCAATCGAGTTCGTGCTACCTCGCCGAAGGATCTGGAGATGGCGATCCAGGGAATTGTCAAGAGTGAATTGCAGGCGATCGTCAATTTAGGCGGTATTCTGGGATTCGTAATTGGTTTATTGCAAACAGCAAGCTTGTTGCTTCGCTAAGGCTTAGGGATTGGGGATCAGGAGGAATCAGTGATGAAAGGTCAGTCGTATGGGCAAAGTAATTCGGGTTTGTTGATTTTAGCGATCGTGGCTGCTGTGCTGCTTTTCATTGGGCTTGGCTCATATGTGATCATTAACCCAGGAGAAGCAGGTGTCATCAGTGTTTTGGGGAGGGCGAGAGACGGAGCGTTGCTAGAGGGAATTCACCTGAAGCCGCCATTGATCTCAAAAGTAGATGTGTATGATGTGACGGTGCAAAAGTTTGAAGTTCCGGCTCAAGGTGCCACAAAGGATCTGCAAGATTTGACAGCGAGTTTTGCCATCAACTTCCGGCTTGATCCAGATCAGGTTGTTGAGATCAGGCGAAACCAAGGCAGTTTGCAAAATTTAGTGTCAAAAATCATTGCTCCACAAACTCAAGAATCGTTCAAAATTGCAGCCGCACTGAGAACAGCAGAGGAGGCGATCACGAAACGAAGTGAACTAAAACGAGATTTTGATGCCGCCTTGCGAGAACGGTTAGAAAAGTATGCTGTGCTTGTGATAGACACAAGTGTGGTGGACTTAAGTTTCTCAAGAGAATTTGCCAAGGCAGTCGAAGATAAACAGATCGCTGAACAACGGGCACAACGAGCCGTTTACATAGCCCAGGAAGCTCAGCAAGAGGCACAAGCCGAAATTAATCGTGCTCAGGGGAAGGCAGAAGCGCAACGGCTTTTGGCAGAAACCCTGGATGCACCGGGAGGTCAACTTGTGCTTCAGAAAGAGGCGATCGCCGCTTGGCGTGAAGGAGGTGCCCAGATGCCAAATGTTTTAGTGCTGAGCGGTGAAACAGGGGGAATCCCGTTTCTGTTCAACCTAAAAGATTTTCAAGCCGCTTCTCATTAGAGTCAAGCCGAGCATTGCAACTCAACATCACAGGAGGGGTGGGCATTGCCCACCCTACAAAATGGAACCGGCGATTTATTTCTCCAGGAAGTTCTGACCTTGTTTTAGGGCATCCTGTCCAATGTTTCTAGCCACCCACGCCAGAGCCAGAGCAAGAGGTAGAAAAACAATCAAAAGTCTCCAATCCATACGTTGAGTCCTCCTTCTAAAGATTTATAAATAGCTCTCATCTTCTAACCTTATTCTGTGCCGAAACGCCGAGAATTTCCAGATCTGCCTTTACATTTATTTACGATTCTCGTTGCTGATCGTTAATTTCGAGGAAAGGGATGGGGAAAGATTAATTTAAGGTTAGATTTAGCAAAAACCGAGATCCGTACTTTTGCCTGCGTGAACGAGGGCAAGTTTTTTGTAGCGGTGTGCGTGTTCAATCAGGTCTGTGGCTTCTTCTTCGGAAACAGGACGCATCAGTTTGGCGGGGACTCCAATCACGAGCGATCGCGCTGGCACATCTTTCGTCACAACTGATCCTGCCCCAACGATACTTCCAGCCCCGACTCGAACCCCATTTAGGACGATCGCTCCAATCCCAATTAAACTCCCTCGCTCGATGTGGGCACTATGGATAACTGCTCGATGCCCGATCGTGACGTAATCCTCCAATATGGTTGGCTGACCCGGATCACCATGCAAAATTGCCCCATCCTGGATATTGGTGCATTTGCCAATTAAAATTCGCTCGACATCTCCCCGCACGATGGCACCATACCAAATACTGGCTCCCTCGGCTACTTCTACCTGTCCAAAGACTGTAGCATTTGTGGCAACAAAAGCGGCTTGGGAGAGGTCGGGTGGTAGCCAATATGACACGAGTGGAATGGATGAACCATGAGAATTACTCATATATTGCTCAGATAAATATACAGAATGCCTGTAGAAATCCTATGGGAAGCAAGTACCCCCAGTTATAATCAAGCACCCCCAGTTATAATAGAGCCACGGATTGGCACAGCTTGCCTATGCTGATATCGATTGAATGATGAACCCAGCTTTACAGTATCCAATTTTTGGTCCGGAGATTCAGTGTCCCCATTGTCGCCAGATGATTCCGGCTCTAACGCTGACTGACACCTATCTCTGTCAGCGCCATGGTGCATTTGAGGCGAATCCCAAGACCGGCGAACTGATTCATCTCCAGTCGGGGCGGCACTGGCGGCAATGGAACAGTGAATGGTATCGCCAACACACTCATCCAGATGGCATTCGCTTTGAAATCCACGAAGCCCTCGATCGCCTCTACACCCAAGGCTATCGAGCCACACGGGTGATCATAGCCATACGTTATAAAGACCTGATTAGCACTTATTTGGAGCGTAGTACCCCTTGGCGTGGGCAACCAGATTCTCCAAAACCTCGCCTTTATGGTCTTCCGGTGGAATTTAGTCCTGACCCTGCGGAAGAACCCTGTTGGGATGTGATTAATTTTGATCTGGAAAAAGAACCTGGTGCCCCTGTGAGATATCCCTACTTTCGACTGTTTGAATGATGCATCACGCTTCCATTCGCACGGCTGACATTTTTCGGGCGATCGCGTTTTATGAGCAGTTAGGGTTTCAAGTCTGCGAACGGTTCACCGCAGGTGTTACGCTTGCCTGTTGGATGGAGGGATTGGGCGGACGGATTGAACTGTTGCAAATCCCTGAACCTCGCCCTGCCGCCGATGCTTTTAATGACGAACACTACACGGGGTATTACCATCTGTCATTTGACCTGACTGAGACGATCGATGATTTACCAAATTGGCTAGAAACTCTCAAAGCTCACTTTGAACACGCTTCTAGCCATTCAGAACAGATCCACCCCCTCAAGATTCTGCTGGAACCGATTCAGCAACTCATTGGCGATCGAGTCTACGAAGTTGCTTTTATTGCTGATGCCGATGGTTTGCCTCTAGAGTTTATCCGGATGATGGGTCAGCTTAAGAATTGTTAAACTTGTTGTGTGGGCGGTGATCCTCAGAAAGCTAAGTTACGTGATGTGCAACTAAAAACCTGGAACCCTTGACTTTCCGTGGAGAAAGCAAGATGCCCGCTCGATTTGGACAGGCAAGATGCCCATCCCACGGTCAGCTTACAAAAGTTGTGCATTGCGTTAGGTATCTACCTCTTACGAGGGAGGACAGTCCAAAATCGCAACCTTAAAGATGCAAAATCACGCAATTATCCATTGAGTTAATCGATTCAACCAACAAGTTTTTTATGGAATCTGGTAGTCAAGCGGATGAGCCTGCGGAACGAACCCCTCAAAGGCTAGCGAGTTTTATTGGTGTGCTGATCGCGCTCCTGACACTGACTGTACCCATTTTTGCGATCGCCTGTTTCGTG
>JAAUSF010000039.1 GCA_012033255.1 Cyanobacteria bacterium RU_5_0 | reverse complement strand
GGAGATGGGGAGATGGGGAGATGGGGGATAGTTAGGTGAGGCTGTTGTCGCGATCGCCATACTTGATCAGCAGGGCAATGGCAAGGCTGACTGCTAAAATCATCAGCATACTGAGGGCGGAACCGAAGCCCCAGTTGCGAGTAGCACCGAGGAATTGGTTGTAGATGAGGCGGGAGACGGTCATGCTGGCAGCACCGCCTAAGAGTTCAGGGACGACGAAATCTCCAATACTAGCGATGAAGACGAGGAGACAGCCTGCGGCGATTCCGGGGAGGGTTTGAGGAACGGTGACTTTCCAGAAGGATTGCTGTGGAGTTGCGCCAAGGTCGGCGGCGGCTTCGAGCAAGCGTTTATCGAGTTTTTCCAGGGAGGCATAGAGGATTAACACCATGTAGGGGAGGAAGCTGTACGCCATGCCGATGAAGACAGCGGGCATATCGTTGAGCCATTGTTGACCGGGAAGCCCGATCGCCCGTAAAGCGGTGTTCAGCACTCCGCTATCGCGCAGGATGGTGATCCAGGCATAGGCTCGCAGCAGGGAAGATGTCCAGAGGGGCAACACGAAGCCAACCAATAGCAAGTTTCGCCAGCGTTTGGGCGCAATCACGGCAATCCAGTAGGCGACCGGAAATCCGAGTAGGATGCAGAGAACGGTCGCTCCGACAGCAAAAAGAACCGATCGCCCAATCACTTGAAGATAGATCGGTTGCAGAATATCCAGGTAGTTTCCTAATCCATAGGGAGCAGCAGCCTGTCCGAGTCGAAAGCCTGGAATGAGGCTCAGTTCTAGAATCAGCAGGGTGGGAAATACCAATAGCAACAACAGCCACAGTCCAGATGGTGCTAACAAGACAAGCGGCTGAATCAACTGAGAGAGCTTTCGTGACCAAGCGGCTTCAGATTTGGGAGGATGATCAACTGGGGAAGCAGGAGTGGTAGTAGCCATTGGGAAGATCTAAATTTTGGGCGATCGGGGAATGGGGAATGGGGAATGGGGAATGGGGAATGGGGAATTTCTGCCTCAATGCAGACGTTCAGGTTTGATTACCAATTAGGGTAACGCAACTCGATCGCGACCCCGTTTCTTCTCTAACTAATGTCTTCCAGTAATGTCTTCCAGGATTGGGGGATTTAGGCGGCGAGACAGACCTCATAAGGAAACTAGAGAGTTTGTATAAACACTTAAATAAAATTACTTAAAATCACTAAATTTGTCTCCCGTGATACAGTTTGTGTAGTTCAAACTTGCACTCTGGACGATGGAGAAAACCGAGGACATACTGAATGCTAGCGGATCTGTGTTTAAAATTTGTATTGAAAAGGAGACTATCTAATGAGGGTTTATACTGAAATCTCCGCTGCCTTATTTTCATTAGCCTCGTCATTAGCCGTTGTTGCCAGTGTCGCTAATCCTCAGATTGTTTCAGCACAAGATGGGGCAACTACATTTTTCTTCTGTGGGATGGATGGAGGAGTTCCAACCACTCTCGCGCATACTGATGAGGGAGATGTCCCAATTATTCGCTGGACTTCAAACTTCTTCAACGATTCCGGCTGGACACCTCAAGCTCGATGTGAGGAAGTGTCTGAACGGTTTCAAAAATACTATGAGCAAGAAGTTCTAGACTTTATTACAACAGGGGTGATTAACGGTGAGCCTGTAGTGTGTGTGGCTACTGAGCAAGACGGCCCTTGCGTTGGCTTGCTGCTGACGTTGAGACGCGGTGTTGATGATCCAGACGAAACGCTGCAACAATTGTTTAACATTCGAGATACGGCTACGGGTCCGATTTATCAAAGTAGCCAAGGCCTCTACATTAATGTGGAAGAATTCTTGCGATCGGCTCCTGTGCAAGAAGAAGGGTCAGAAAGTTCTGAAGTTGCTCCGGCTACCCCATTTGAAGGGTCAGAAAATTCTGAGGTTGTTCCGGCTACCCAAACTGTCGATGCTCCGGCTTTAGCGCCTGATAATACAAGTCCACTTTGGTAAGGTCTGTTCGTTACACCGTAGCCCAGGATGAAGCTGCAATTTTCTTTCATGGTCGTTGGCACGATCGCCCTTTCGCTAGAACCGATCGTCCAGGTAGCTGCTGTTCCGTTGGCTGATTTGCCTCGCGAATTTGCCAGCGAATTTGCCAGCGAATTTGCCAGTCATACGTCAGCCATTTTAACGAAAGACGCTGAAGCGGCTCCTCGGTCAGCAATCGAACTGGAAGCTGCACTGACTGTTCAAGCTCAGCAAATCACGGTCAAGGTGAGGGTTGGAGAAAACTGGGGATCAGGAATTCTGATTGGGCGAGATGGACAAACCTATACAGTTCTGACGAACGCGCATGTGTTGCTCGGTAGTGACCACTATCGTATCCAGGCTCCGGATGGTCAGGTCTATGATGCTGCTCCTTATACCGCAGTTAACTTTGAAGACAATGATTTAGCATTAGTGCAATTTGTTAGCCCTAACCCTGAGTATGGGGTCGCTACGCTCGGCAGTGCTGATCCGCTTGATGTGGGAGATGCGGTGTTTGCGTCAGGTTTTCCGGTTGCAGACGATCTGGCTCAAGAGAATCTTACTCAAAGTAATGGATTTAAATTTACCAGAGGGCAGGTGTCTCTGGTCAGTAATCAGGTGCTAGACGGCGGTTATCAGGTTGGGTACACCAATGAAGTTGAGAAGGGGATGAGTGGTGGACCCGTCCTCAATTTGCGAGGCGAAGTTGTCGCCATCAACGGGATTCATGCTAACCCGCTCTGGGGCGATCCTTATGTATTCACCGATGGGTCCCGTCCTTGCGAACCCCTGAGACAATTATTGGTTGAGTCGAGTTTAGCAATCCCTGTAGAAACGGCTGTCCGCTTTGTGCCTGACTTGATGATTGTCGGTGATGCGACGGTTCAGCCACTACCTTCCCTGGAAGAAACCCGATCGATTAATTGGAATTTTTTTGTGTCTACCTGGCAAACGATGCAGTTACAGCGTCGGGCGGAAGCCTCGCAACAGTGTACTCAATCAAGTGAGGATGCTGATTCTGTTCCATAACCAATCCATAACCAAGCGATGTAGAGCTATGTTTCTGGCTAACGGACGGATCAAATTCAAATTATTCATAGGGGCGATCGTCCTCCTTGTGTCTCTGGCTCCAACGAGTGAGGCAGTGGCACTGACGGCAACTAGTCCTAAACAAACTTCGGATGCAGAGGCCGCACAGTCTTCCCAAGCGAGGCTCCTCCTATCCCGAGGACAAACGCTCTATGAACTGGGGCGCTATTCTGATGCGCTTTCGGCGGCGGATGAGGTGTTGGCAAGCCAACCAGATAATGTGGCGGCTTGGGAACTGCGCGGAAATGCACTGCAACAGTTGAATCAACATGAGGAAGCTCTGGATGCCTATGATCAGGCGATCGCCCTCCTGGAAGCCCAACCGCCAGAAGTACGCTCCGAAAATTACATGGAAATTTCGGAATTATGGGCTGAACGTGCCCGTATTTTAGCTAGCCTAGAGCGGGATGAGGAATCAATTGCAGCATACGATCGAGCGATTCAACTGCGGTGTGAACACCAGTTGCAAACAGGCGACCCATTGCCGGAAGTCTGCGAAGACTATGCTGAATCAGAGTCAACTGCCGACCGTAATCCTGAATTGCGTTCTGAGCCAGATAGCGATCGAGATGCTGCTGAATCGGAGACTCTGTGGTGAACGGTTAAAGACTTTTAGATGTCCTCTAAGACCAATAGATTCAATGAATTCATATTTATTTAATAGGTTTCATCGTTTAGAGGAGGTGCGATCGTGAAACTGGAGATGGGATGGGGCGCAATACTGTCGGGGACGGCGATCGTCAGTGCCCTTGTGATGATGCTGCCGTCGATCGGGATCAGTTCGGATGTGGCTCAAATCGCCGAATCAATCACTGTCCTCATCGATATTGAAGGTTTACCCTCCAGAACGGGATCAGGCGTGATTATCGCTCGAAACAATGACACTTACTATGTGTTAACCGCCGCTCATGTCGTGCAACGCCCAGATTATCCCTACGTTATCGTCACTCCTGATCAACAACGCTATTCCTTAGATTATCAAACCGTCAAAATTATCCCGAACATAGATCTCGCCATCTTGGAGTTCACAAGTAGCCAAACATACAGTGTTGCCAGGTTAGCTGATTCTAATCAGGTGAATGTTGGTGATCCCGTTTACGTCGGAGGATTTCCATCTGTCGGTGGTAGTGTGACTCAGCAGGGATTTCGGTTTCTGGATGATGGCTCGATCGCCCAAATCTTTGATCCGCCGCTTGAACAGGGATATGCCCTGGTTTACAGGCAAGATACTGTCGCCGGAATGAGCGGTGGCCCTGTGTTAGATCAAGTGGGTCGTTTAGTTGGGATTCATGGACAGCTTGAAATCACTGAGGATGGCATGGCGCAGCCTTTCCCTTACGGTATCCCGATCCAAACCTTTGTGCAATTAGCAGACAGCACCAATATCGACCTTAACGATTTAGGAGTGCGGGTTGACTCGACTCCGATCGACGTTCTGGTGTCGCAGCCTAGCCCATCTGCTCCCGCCACTCCTCCTGCCGGAAGCCTGCCCACTCGCCCCCCTGTCGTTCCGACTGGTGGAAACACAACGCCTGGTGCAATTTGTCCAGGAAGAAGCTGTTAGTTTGTTTATTGTTATTAAATATTCAAGAATGAACATTTCATCAGCAGGATATTAACAAAATGATGGTCAAATTTTTATCCTTGACTCTAGCCACTCTGACTGCAACAACGATTGGGTTGAATCTATTCATCGATCGCACGATTGCCCAAACTGACCCCGAAGGCACCATTACTGAAGATGATTTAAACCTGGTGAATGGATTGCCTTGGGCTGCAAGAGGATGGGATTTTAGCCGAACGTTGGAGATTCGCGATAGTTTGGTAGACACGCCGTTGGGTCGAGTGGTGATCGATCGCCACGGCATCGACAGAAGCAACAATGACTTGTTAGATCTCTTTGGCAATGATCCGTTTCGTCAGCCAGAACCAGGAATTTTAGTGACTGTTTCGCTGTGGGGAAGCAAGATTGAAGGCTGTTTTGCAGCGTTGGTTTTTCAGGTTGCCACGACTGGCGGCGAAGTGATCGATTCGACGGCTGTAGTTCCCACACAGCTAGAACTAGGCATCAACGGGCAAATTCTCCCACTGTATCCCATTGGTGCCACTCCCCGCGCTTTCTACGCTGACTATCAATATACGCAAGGGGATACGAGTTTGATTCCGGGGCTATCGGATGGAGGCGTTACTCAGGTTGGCAGAGTCTATACAGGACAACATTACTTCGCCGTCGATTCTACTGCCGCCAGCATTCTCAGCAACGCGCCTGAAGAAGATATTGATATGCGGATAACCTTTGAGAACGGTAGCACGATTATTGTGCCAGTTGGAGAAGACACTGTACGGCGGTGGCGAGATGCGTATGGGTTCAATCCCTATTGTTTGCCCCCTGAACAACTTCAGTCCACGGTTCAATCTCCGCAGACTCCTCCTCCTCAAACTACTACCAACGTTACCTCGACTCAATCTGCATCGCCTGCGGAGACTCAATCTCCGGTTGCCGCATCTGATCCTGCCCCGGCCACTCCTGCTCCAGAGCCACCAGCCAATAGCCCCACAGTAGGAGATGTCGCATTAGCCGCAACTCAAACGCTCGATAATGTGCAAATTCGCTTGGAAGGAGCCAATATCAGGTCATCGGGCAGTTATACCGCTAATTTTGTAATTGACAACTTCAGCGATACCACGTTTGGATTTGTCCCCGTCTTTGCCAAAGTAGAAGATCTCAATGGAGGTTCAGTGTCGGCTCGAATCAGCATTGAGGCTGACGATGCATTTGTTGAACCCGGTGGATCACTAAGGGGCGAAATTATGATTTTCGATCGCCTCTGGAATGACGCGGGTTCCCAAAATCTTGTTCTGGTGATCCGCGAGGGGACTACAGGGGGGCGAGAGTTTCGGGTGCCGTTTTAAGGAAGGATGAAGGATAAAGAGTGTGAATGTGAGTTGCTCGTTTTAGCAGGTAAGGGGTAGAGGATGAGTGTAGAGATTCCGGCTGGAACGCTGGTCGATCACCGCTATGTGATTCAAAAAGTTTTGGGTAAGGGCGGGTTTGGACGCACTTATCTGGCATCGGATACCCGACGGTTTGATGATTTGTGTGTTCTGAAGGAATTTGTGCCGTTGGCGGGTGATCCGTTTATTCAGCGCAAGTCGCAGGAATTGTTTCGTCGGGAGGCAGAAACGCTCTATGGATTAGATCATTCACAGATTCCTCGCTTCCATGCTTGCTTTGAGGAAGATGGACGGCTGTTTATTGTTCAAGATTATGTGGAGGGGGATAATTACTGGAAGTTGCTTCAGGTGAGACGGCGATCGGGTACCCCTTTCACGGAAGCGGAAGTCTTGCAATGGCTACAGGATTTGTTGCCGGTGCTGAGCTATATCCACGGTCGCAAGATTATTCATCGCGATATTTCTCCCGATAATATTTTGCTTTCCCGGAGCATCAATCAGCCTGTCTTGATTGACTTTGGAGTGGTTCGCCAGGTGGTGAGTGAGATTGGGGTGAATCAGAATCCGGCATCGATCGTCGGTAAGTATGGGTATGCGCCAATGGAACAGATCCGGATGGGTGTCTGTTCTCCGAGCAGCGATCTATATGCGCTAGCCGTGACGGCGATTGTTTTGTTGACTGGGAAAGACCCTGCTACGTTGATGGATAGCAATCTGGAATGGCAGTGGCATTCATTCGTGACGGTGAGCGATCGCTTCGCGGCAGTTCTCAATAAGATGCTGGCAGAAAAACCCCAACATCGCTATCAAGCGGCTCAAACGGTATTGAATGATCTGTTTGCCACCCCGGATGCGGCTCCGCCGATCTCTCCGCCGCCAACCGCCGCCGCTTCCCTGGTTTCGCCTCCCCCGATCGCCCCTCCTGCCTCCGCCAGACCGATTACGACGGCACAACCCGCTAGTCTGTCCTCTTCGTCCTCTGATTTAACGCATCCTCTGGCTTCGGCTCACCCTGTTGAAGTAGGCTCTCCGGCACCGACAATCGCCAGTCAATCGACTCATTCTGCCCAGTCTGCTGAGTATTCTGCTGAGTGGTCTGTGCCGCCCTCTCCAAGCCTCAACCCAACGGTTGTCACCAGTCATGCGGCTCCCGCTAGCCATCCTCCTCACGTGGCAATGCCACCCTCAACTCGCCTTAAACCGATCCTGTTGGGGGTTTTTGCAGGGTTGGCGATCGGCAGCATTGTCATCAGCACTCAGTCGGCGCATATTCCCGTCTTATGTCAACAGTTTAATCACTGTGCGAGTGAACAATTCCAGGGTGACTATCAGGCTGCCGTTGACCAAGCCACCGCCGCTCAAACTACCGCCACGAATGCTAAAAGTCTTCAGGAGTTGCAGCAGGCTCAGGTTCAATTGCAAGGAGCGATCGACCAACTCCAGCAGATTCCCGCAGATGCAGGTGCCTATGCCGAGGCGCAACGGTCCCTTGCTCAGTCTCAAACGGCATTAACGAGTATCCAGAGTCGAATCGATCGAGAAAATCAGGCGGCTGAGTTATTGAGTCAAGCGCAAACTCAAGCGCAAGCAGGCGATCAAACCTTCCAAACAGCAACTTCTGCCGCAGAGTATGAATCTGCCAAATCTCAATGGCAAGCTGCCCTCACGACACTGCGATCGATTCCCCAAGATAGTTTTGTGACCAGTCAAGTGCCCCCGTTGACGCAAAGTTATCAAGCCAAAATTCAGCAAGCCGATCAGCAAATTAGCCAACTCACTGCACCCTCTCCTGCCGCCGATCCCGTTGCACCGATCGCCTCTGATCCGGTTCAGACCTTCGATGAACCGATTTATGAGCCACCCCCCCCAGAACCGATCGACGAACTGCCACCGGAACCCATTTACGAGGCACCCCAAGACCCTGTGTATCAGCCACCTGCCCCCGCTCCAGCGCGATCGACTCCTCTGTGGTAGGGCTACACATAGCGGGTGAGTTGGATGCGATAGCGATCTTTTTTAGTGATAGCTACTTCGCCAACCTCTAATCGTCCCTTGCCGCGAATGGCAACGAGATCGCCTGATTTAAGCGAGTGACTGGCTTGAGTGATTTCTTTCCAGTTGACTCGCACATCGCCTGTGGTGATCAAATCTGCCATTTTGTTGCGGGACATACCGAAGCCCGCTGAGGCGATCGCATCCAGTCGCATGGATGCTTCCACGGTGGTCAGTTCTTTTTTCTTGGGTTCCCGGATTTTTAGTTCGCTCAGGTCGATCGGGCGGGTTTTCACAGGCACCGATCGCACTTGCGTCAGGTTCGCTTCTAGAAACTCGACCAGTTCAGGAACGACGATCGCTTGTGCGCCTCGCTCTCCCAGGACGAGGAGATCGCCCACTTTTTCCCGCACGATACCCGTACCCAAAATCGCGCCCAAGAAATCTCGATGGGTTGCTGGATCGAACAGGAAATTGCCAGTGATGTCGAGAGCGGCGATCGCCACTTGGGACGGGTCGAGGGGAAGATCAGAACGAGCGATCGCCACTCGTTGTCGTTCTGCTTGCGGGTAACCACCCCACGCCATAATTTCCACTTCTGTCAATCGCTGCACCATTTGCTGCACATCTGCCAGTTCTGGCGGCGAGAGAAAATCGGTACAGATGACTTCCCAAGTCTTGATCGCCTGATCGGCTTGGTCAAGCACGCGCACCGCCGTTTCTCGATTTTCAACCCCTTTTAGCAGATCGTCTCGTGGTAACATAATTCGGTATCTTGACGGTTCTGCCTCTAAAAGGTGGCAGAATTACGCAATACAATTTATGAAAATTATCCCTGATTTCTGAAAGGTTCGTAGGAATACTGAGAAGTAGAATGGTTGGAGAAGGAGGAAGGAGCGATCGATCCGCTCTTTCCCTGATGCCATATTCTAGTTCAATGAAGCTAAGATGAACGGTTTTTGAAAAAACAAACAATTTTTGCAGATCTCCGTGGCACTTTCGAGGATGACAAGTAAAAATTAGGAATGAGGTTATACAGTTTGCATGGCAGCTTTGCTGAATGGCATAATGCCAAGCTGTATTCCCTGATAGAGAGTTCGTGTTTAAGCTGAGGCTGACTTTGCCGAGTAAGCATAATTACTCAGATCCTAGAGGTGATATCATGACACGCCCCACATTTTTAACCGCTCTGGCAATTGGAGTCGCTACATCTGTCCTGCTGGCAGTCGGAGCCTCAGATCCCGCTAGAGCAGGAGACTATACGCTGACCCTAGATGGTTCCCAAATTTCTGAACAATTGGAACCTTCGGATGAATATCTTGAAAGTGATAACAGTTATTTTGATACCTACTCCTTTCAGGGCAGGGCTGGTCAACAAGTTACGATTACCATGACGAGCCGGGAAGTCGATGCTTACCTGATTTTGCTTGACCCAAGCGGCAATAGCATTGCTCAGGATGACGATGGAGCGGGCAATCTGGATGCTCAGCTTGTAATCACGCTGCCAGTCGATGGAACCTATACAGTGGTCGCCAATACATACTCCGGTGGGACATTTGGCTCATATACCTTACAGGCGTCTGTGGCTGGTAGCCCACAGGCGATCAACCCTCCTACGTTGGTTCCACCGTCCAATTCAGGTGGTGGCACGGTTTCATCACTGCCTCGCTTCTATTGTGATGATAGTGGGAATGTGCCGTTGACGATGGCGGTTTCTCGACGGACGGGTGATGTGAATCCTTTGATTCAGTGGACATCCGATTGGGCGGCAGAATACTCACCTAGCGAGCGCTGCAACGTTGTCTCGGATCGATTAGCAACTGTGGATAGCCAGTTCGATCGCCTCATCCTCACCGCAGGCACCCTTAACGGCGAGTCAGTAGTTTGTGCGGCAAGCAACCGCGACGATGCGGGTCGAGGCGTTTGTGCATCCAATGGGCTAATTGTTACTACTCCATCTAGCCAAGACTCGATCGAGTTCATCCAAGGGTTGCAATCTAGCTTCACTCGTTTGGTTGCCGGAACTGCTCCTGATATCGTGCCTGCAACAAACCTGAACACAGATTCACCCTACATCGATCTCAGCGATTTTTAGAGTTGTCAGGGCGACTTAGAGCCTATCCGAAAGCGCATTTTTGTAGCGATCGAGGGTGAGCATTGCCCACCCTACCTGGGATACATCAAATGCGATCGAGGTTTGCGGATAGGCTCTTAGCCTAATTGACTCAAACTAAATTTGGTCATTCATCTAGACGTAGGGGCATAACGCCCCTATTTTGGTAACAGGGTGTCGCAGGCAGCGCACAACTCATGATTGGGCAGCTATTAAAAGAGCGATATCAAATTATCAACGCTTTGGGCGCTGGCGGCATGGGACAAACCTATGTTGCTGAAGATATGCATCGCCCTCATCATCCGAAGTGCGTTGTGAAACATCTGAAGCCTGCTAGTGAGGCACCGCATATCCTGACTGTAGCGAGGCGGCTGTTTGCGACTGAGGCAGAGATTTTGGAGGAGTTGGGGAATCACGATCAGATCCCCCGACTGCTAGCCTATTTTGAGCAAAATCAGGAATTTTATCTCGTTCAAGAATTTATTGATGGGACGACCCTGCTAGCGGAATTCCGGTTGAGCCAACCGTGGGTCGAGTCGAGGCTAATTTATCTTTTGGATGAAATTCTTAGCATCTTAGAATTTGTTCACCATCGAAACGTCATTCATCGGGATATTAAGCCAGGAAATTTGATTCGCCGCCAATCCGACGGGAAACTCGTATTGATTGACTTTGGTTCGGTGAAACAGGTGCGATTGTATCAACCGATGATCGCCGGACAAGCCAATTTGACAGTCGCGATCGGCACTCCGGGCTATATGCCGATTGAACAATCTAGCGGTAAGCCTCGTCCGAGCAGCGATATCTATGCCGTTGGCATGGTTGGCATCCAGGCATTAACGGGGCTTTCCCCTGCTCGACTGTGGGAAGACGAGGATGGTGAAGTCCTCTGGCGCGATCAGGTCGAAGTAAGCGATGAGTTGGCGGCAATCCTGACTAAGATGATCCGTCCCTATTTCCGGGAGCGGTATCAGACTGCATCGGAGGCATTAGTCGATCTGCGACGACTGCGATCGTCGGCAATTCCTCCTACGGTTGTGCCATTGGGACCCAGTTCTGATCAAATCCCACCTGAAATAGCGACTGATTTACCCACTCGCCTCGCCTCGCCTAGCCAATTCTTAACTCATCAGGCAACGATGGAGACAGCACCCACTCAGTTAGTTGCGCCTAGTTTCAATCCATCACAGACGGAGCAGCCGTCTTATCCGGCAGTGGCTCCTTCCACCGATCGCACCTCCCGAACACGGTGGCTGCTGGGTGGAATCGCTGCCCTGTTTGCAGTAGGTGGAATCGTCGCCTATGGGCTAGTGTTTTTATCCTCACAGAAAGCACCGATCGCCACTCCTCCGTCAGTTCCTCCAAGTGCCGAACCATCTCCTAATGCAACGCCCAACCCAGCCTCCCCCCGCTCCGTTGCCAGTCCTACGCCCACCTTAGCGGCTCCTTCTACGCCTGAACCAACGCCTGTCCCATCTCAACCTGATTCTGCTCCTGATTCTGTCCTCGATTCTGTCTCTGAGCCTACCTCTGTGCCAGACCCTAACCCCTATGTGCCACCGGACCCTGAACCCCTCTATTCACCGGACCCTGAACCCTATTCTTTACCGGAGCCAGAACCCATTCCTTACAGTCCGCCGGAGCCAGAACGCCCGACGACCGCCCCCTCATCTCCGGAATCAGACCCACCTCCAGTTTTTATTCCGATCGAGGATTTTTAGCTCGGTTGGTTTGGTTTATGCCGAATTCTTTAAAGTTGTCACCTGTAAAATACTAGGCAGATTCTGTATTATAGCTGTCGCCATCAAGGTCAGGACATCGGGATTAAAGGGGGTGTGGGGGCTTCGCCCCCAGCCAGGGGTGGAACCCTGCACCCCGTCCTAACCCAAGTGGCTGTCGCTATAAATCGCTTTAGAGTCTCTGGAACAACTGACTTGAAGTGACCGACGTGAATCTGTTACTGAGCAACGAATGACATAAAGCTACGACATAACTTATGAAGCGACCTAAATTTTCGTGTGTTTTTGCTCTTGGAGCGTTTGCATCTACCTTGCTCTTTGCTGGATTCTTAACCCCTGCCAACGCTCAGGAAACCGTGATCTCGATCGGTTCCGTGGTAATGGGAACTTTGGAATCTGGCGATCAACAGCTTGCGGTCGATAATACTTTCATTGATGTATACAGCTTTGAAGGCAGTGCGGGGCAGCAAATTGCTATTACTATGACCAGCCCCGATCTTGATTCCTATTTGGTTCTGTTTGATCCAAGCGGGAATAGTCTGATTCAAGATGATGATGGAGGGGGAAACCTGGATGCCCGCATTATTTATACCTTGCCTACGGATGGAATTTATACCATCTATGCCAATTCCTACTCCAGTGGGCAGGCCGGTACCTATTCGTTAGATCTGCAAGTGGTGACACCCTCCTCCCCTGCGATCGTGACAACCCCAACTCAAACTCGATACTTTTGTGATGAGAGTGGAGCGGTGCCCGTGACACGAGCCAGACGTAAAGATGGCGTGGAAGGATTGCTCATTGAATGGACAGATGATATCTCATCCATCTCTGATCTTTCCCTGGTTGAACGGTGTCGTCGAGTTGCCAGTAGTCTAGAAGCGATCCATACCCGCTTAGGGCGCAACTTTGCCATTACAACAGGGACATTGCAGAATCAACCCGTCGTGTGTGCCGCCCTAGAACCGGGTATCTGCGATCCAGAGGGTCGAATTTTGACCGCCTCCGATCGCGATGAAGCAAGGCGATTGGCGATTCAAATTGGCACAGCCATTAACAACTTGCAACGAGTTCCCTCCGTGTCCCAACCTCCTATTGGAGAACCCTTGGCGATCGCTCCTCAGTTCAGTTTTCTAGATGCGCTGTCTTATAGCAACTGTCTTGAAGACGTGATCCAGCTTCATCAAAACCCGCAACGGCTGCAAGATCAAGGACGGCGCAGTGAGTGTTTGCCTGAAATCTTCACTCAATATTCCAATGGCATTTCTCAAGCTCAAGCCGTAGAGATTATCGCGGCTGCCGATCGCTATGCGACGCAAGAGCTAAATGTGACGATTCTTTATCCGCCACGAGGACAGCGAGTGAGAATTCAGGAGTTGTTTGGGTATACCTATATGATCGATCAGCAGTAGGTAGTCGGTGATCGGTAATTGGTAATCGGTAATTGGTAATCGGTAATCGGTGATTGGTCGTTCTGCCTCAATGCATCTTCCAGGTTTGATTCCCCATTGCCCATTGCCCATTGCCCATTCCCGAAGCAATAACTTTGGGCATGATTGGCGTTGCAGGAATTGTTTCTAAGTTAGAAGAAGAAGTTTAAATTATGTGATTCATCCGAATGGGTTATACCCAATTTGCTGAGAGGATGAAAGGATAAAAGCCTACTCATCAAAACTCGCTGTGTATTAGCAGCCTAATGGATTAAGAAACGTAATTTTTAGGAGAGAATATGAGCTACGCCGCTACATCGGCTCAGCCTCGTGTTGGTGTTCAATTGATAGCACCACTATCGGGGCGTCTATTGCCGATCGAACAAGTACCTGACCCCGTTTTTGCTCAAAAAATGGTGGGAGATGGCATTTCAATTGACCCAATTAGCCAACGTTTGCTTGCCCCTTGTGATGGCGAAGTGATCCAGCTTCATCCGTCGAATCACGCTATCACGATTCAAACCAGTGATGGGTTAGAAGTTCTGATGCATATTGGACTGGATACGGTCACGCTGCGAGGGGAAGGATTTACACCAGCGGTAAAGACAGGCGATCGCGTTAAGACAGGCGATCTGCTGATCGAATTTGACGCCGATTATGTGGCGCTTCATGCTAAGAGTCTACTGACTCAACTTGTGATTACAAACATTGATCACATTACCGCATTTTCACCCAAAACCGGAACTGTAACGGCAGGTCAAGATGTAGCACTGGAAGTGAGACTGGCTGGCGATACGCAGCCACAAACCGTTGCTCAATTCAGCGAAGTCATCACCTCAGAGGCGATCGTCATCCCCAACTCCACCGGATTGCACGCTCGTCCGGCAGCTGTGTTGGCGAATTTGGCGAAGAAATATAAGTCTGACATTCGGCTGAAATCGGGCGACAAGAAAACGAACATTCGGAGTGTCGTCGGGATTATGGGAATGGTGATTGACAACGGCGATACTGTCTCTCTAGAAGCGACAGGTGCTGATGCAAAAGCCGCGATCGCAGCATTGACGGAGGCATTGCGATCGGGGTTGGGGGAAGAAGGTGCAAAACCTGTAGCGGCTCCAGCCAGTGTGGCTCAGTCAGAAATGGCGGCTCCGCCTCCCCATTTGCGATCTGACAATCCCAATGTTGTTTTGGGAGTCGCTGCATCCCCTGGCGTGGCAGTGGGCTATCTCCATCAGGTGCAGCGGCAAGACATCACCGTCTTGGAGAAGGGCGATAGTCCTTATGTGGAGCGGCGGAAACTAGAGCAATCCCTCGGACAGGCAAAGCTAGAGATTGAGGCGCTGCGGGCAAACGTCCATAAGCAGGGCAATCCAAATAAGGCGGCTATCTTTGCGGCTCATCAGGAACTCCTGGAAGACCCTGAATTGCTAGATATGACTTTTAGCGCGATCGACAAGGGTAAAAGTGCGGCTTACGCCTGGAAACAGACTTATACCTCTCAGGCTGAATTTTTGGCAAAATTGCCAAATGAACTGCTGGCACAACGGGCAAATGATTTACGTGATGTTGGTGGACGGGTGCTACGAATCCTGACTGGCATCACCACTGAAACAGTTAACTATCCTAAAAACACGATCCTTGCCGCCGAAGATTTGACTCCTTCTGATATGGCAACCCTCGATCGCTCCACTGTGATCGGCTTCTGCACGGTTGCAGGTGGAGCAACCTCACATGTTGCAATTTTGGCGCGATCGATGGACATTCCCGCTATCGCTGGAACCGAATCCAGAGTGCTGGATTTAGCGAATGGAACACCTGTGATTTTGGATGGCAGCAAAGGACGCTTGCGGCTGCATCCGACTCAAGAAGAAATGGAGCGAGTTCGCGATCGGCAAATCCGGATTAGCGCCAAACGAGAGCAGGATTTGGCGGCGAAAGATCAGCCTGCCGTCACAATTGATGGACACCGCATGGAAATTGTCGCCAACATCGGCAACATTGAGGATGCGAAGAAAACCGTCGAAACGGGCGGTGAAGGAGTCGGATTGCTGCGATCGGAGTTTGTCTTCATGGAGCGGGATGCGGCTCCTAGCGAAGATGAGCAAACCGAAATTTACTCCAGCATTGCTCAAATTTTGGGCGATCGACCCTTGATCATTCGGACGCTGGATGTCGGTGGTGACAAACCTCTGTCCTATCTACCGATTCCGCATGAAGAAAATCCATTCTTAGGCGAACGCGGCGTCCGGATTGGCTTCGATCGTCCCGAAGTCCTCCGAACACAGCTACGCGCCATCCTGCGGGCATCCAGACAGGGCAATGTGCGCGTGATGTTTCCGATGATTGCTCGCCTGGAAGAATTCCGCATGGCAAAAGGCATGTTAGAAGAGGAGCGGCAAAAGCTTGGTGTTGCGCCGATCCCGGTTGGGATTATGGTTGAAATTCCTGCCGCTGCCATCATTGCCGATCAGTTCGCTCAAGAAGCTGATTTCTTCTCCGTCGGCACCAACGACCTGACCCAATACACCCTAGCAATGGATCGCGGACATCCCAAACTTGCGCCTTACTGCGATGGACTGAATCCGGCCGTCCTGAAGCTAATCGGAATTGCCGCAACCGCCGCCAACAAACATGGCAAATGGTGTGGCATCTGCGGCGGCATTGGCAGTGATCCGCAAGCCGTTCCGATCCTGATTGGCTTAGGGGTGAAAGAACTCAGCGTCAGCATTCCCACCATTCCCAGCATCAAAGCCCAAGTCCGCGAACTCAGCTATGCCGAATGCCAACGATTAGCCGAGCAAGCGATCGCTGCTGATACGGCTGACGACGTGAGAGCCTTATATACTCCGTCCGAGCCGTGAAGGGGTGGATGGGTGGATGGGTGGATGGTGGATGGGTGGATGGGTGGATGGGTGGATGAGGAGTGCAAAACCCCATTCCCTATTCCCTATTCCCCCTTTCCTATTCTCTATACAAATCTAATCTTTGACAAAAACTTATGTGGAAAAACGCATTTGCTATCCTTCAAAAACTTGGGAAAGCGTTGATGCTTCCCGTTTCAGTATTGCCAGTTGCGGGTATCCTGCTTGGTTTGGGGAGTGCGCGACTGATTGAAATTGAGAACCTGGAAAAGGGCATCATCGACAGTGCTAAATTTTGGTGGCTACCCGATTGGCTTGCCAGCATCATGAAAAGTTCAGGTGATGCTATTTTCGGGAATTTGGCGATTATCTTTGCGATCGCCGTTGTCATCGGATTTACGGCCTATGACGGTGCCTCAGCAGTTGCCGCCGTCGTCGGATTTGTGGTGTTTGTCGCGGCAATGGGAGCCGCATCCACGGCGCTGTTTGGCGTCGATCCAGACACGCTCAGACCCGTTATGGGGATTCCCTCACTCGATACCGGGGTCTTCGGCGGCTTGATCATCGGCGGCGTTGCAGCCTATTTATTCAATCGATTCTTTCGCTTGCAACTACCCCAATACTTAGGATTCTTTGCTGGAAAGCGATCGGTTCCCATCTTGACTGCATTGGCGGCGATCGTGGTTGGTATCTTGATGAGTTTGATTTGGCCCCCGATCGGCAATGCCATTAGCAGCGCAGCAAATACGGCAGCAGCGGGTAGTAATGTGGCTGTCACGGCGGCAATTTACGGATTTGTTGAACGATTACTCCTGCCCTTCGGTCTACACCACATCTGGAACGTTCCTTTCTTCTTCCAAATTGGTTCGTTCACTGACCCGATCACTGACAAAGTGGTGACAGGTGACATCAACCGCTTCTTTGCCGGAGACACGACTGCCGGAATTTTGGGCGGGGCTTACTGGTTCAAAATGTTTGGATTGCCTGCGGCAGCGATCGCCATCTGGCACAGCGCCTATCCCAAAAACCGCAAAGTGACGAGCGGGATCATGCTCTCAGCCGCATTTACTTCATTCCTGACTGGGATTACAGAGCCGATCGAATTCTCCTTCATGTTCGTGGCACCGCCTCTCTACTTCATGCACGCGGCTATTGCTAGCTTCTGCGACTGGCTATTTGTCACGTTGGGCGGCAGGATGGGCTTCACCTTCTCGCAAGGATTTATCGATTTCTTCCTGTTTAGCGGTTTGCCCAATGCTCAAAATATCTGGCTGATTTGGGCAGGTGCGCCGTTCATCATCGCTGTCTACTACTTCGCCTTCCGCTTTGCCATTAAAGGCTTCAACTTCAAAACCCCTGGACGCGAAGATGAAGCCGAAGGGGCAGAAGCCACTGTCTCGACCACCGTAGGCACCTCTGATCTGGCACGTGAACTCGTCCGGGCATTTGGCGGGCGGCAGAATATTGCGAGCCTGGATGCTTGCATCACGCGACTGCGGATTTCCGTTAACGACATGGGCAAAGTCAACAAAGCGCGACTGAAAGCCCTTGGCGCATCCGGTGTCTTAGAAGTTGGCAATAATGCCCAAGCGATTTTTGGACCACGCTCCGAGAACTTGAAAACCGACATGGCGGAGTACCTCAAAGCAGCTGGATCAGAAGCAGACGAAGCCTATACGCCATCCTCGGCTGAAGCGGTTGCTGTAACTCGTAACGGATCAGCTACCGATGGCATTACTCCCGTCGTCGCTACTTCTGTAGCGGATACTCCCGTTGTCGATCGCGACCCCAACGCCGATCGCAAAGTCGAAAACCTGATTATTGCGCTCGGAGGCAAACGAAACATTCGCAAAGTCGATGCGGCTGCACTCACTCGCCTCCGCTTAGAAGTAACAGACGATGCATCAGTCAGCGAAGAGGCATTGCAATCCGCAGGCATTGATGGCGTCATGCATCTCTCAGAACACATTTACCACCTGATCGTCGGACTGAACGCCGAACAGTATGCCGAGGAGATGAAAAAACAACTTGCAAACGCTTGAGGGCACATCTCATAGGGGCAGGGCATGCTCTGTCCTTACCACAACCAAATTCAATATCATTCCATCTGTAAATTTTTTGTTGGATGGCGTGGTGTAGGGGGGGCAATCCCTGCGGGGATGCTCTGGGTTAGAAGGCAGACACATGGGTCTGCTCCTGCCCCGACCGATTGTAATTAAAATAACGTGTGTTCGGGTGATTTTATGAAAACAGGCGTGTTCCAAATTTTGACAATGTTAATCAGTATGACGATCGCCACCCCTGCAATTGCCCTTCCACTTCAGCAGGGCGTCTACTCCGCATCCTCTAACTTTATTTACATTGCGATGAGTGGCGATCGGATTTGCTACTTCGGTGCATCCAGACATGGCTCCTTAACAGCATCCGTCAACCCTGATCCCAGCAACTCTGATCTCTACCTGGTTAATGGCACCAGTCTTGTTCTCTATCAAGAAGACACAAAAACACTGTTAGCAGGCGACATTAGCAATTTACGCCCCTTCTCGGCTCAGGCGCTTCCTCTTACGGAACTTTCTCCTAATATGCAGCAATGCCTGACTTCACAAGATCCCTATTTTGAGCAAAGCAGCGAAAATCCGTTTAGGAACCCAGAATAGAACGGATAAACCCCATCATCCCGTCCCCCATTACTTCATCTCCCTCAAGACTACTGTCTCAACTTGAAGAGAGGGTTATCATCAAGTAACTCTTGTGTGTGGCGGTTCTAACCGCCCTTAAATCATCCTGTGATTCCTCTACTGACTCAGCCGCTAATCATCGCTCAGGCAAAACCTATTCTTGGGGAAATATGGATTGATCTCAGCATTTTAATCTTAATGCTGACCCTTTCTGCCTGCTTCTCCGGTTCAGAAACCGCAATTACTGCGCTCAGCAATCTCAAGCTGCGTGCCTTAATTAAGGAACAAAGTGATCCAGGTGGAATTTTTTCTTTAGTACTGGAAAAACGGGCGCGGTTCATTACCACGCTGCTGATTGGCAACAACCTAGTCAATAACTTCTCTGCCATTATTACCAGTAACCTGTTTGCGATCTGGTTTGGTGCAGATGAAACCGTAGTTTTGGTGGCAACGGTTGTTGCCACAATTTTGGTACTGATTTTCGGTGAAATCACGCCTAAATCGCTGGCAATCAACAATGTGATGCCCATCTTTAAGATTGTGGTTCGCCCCATTTACTGGCTCTCTCGTCTGCTATCCTTCACAGGAATCACTTACGCCTTAGAAGCGATCGCTCAAGCCGCCATTCGACTGTTCCAGGGGAATGTTGTACAACAGGGTGAGTCGGTTAAAGATTTGCAACTCATGATTGAGATTTTGGGCGGCAAAGGACAGCTTGATCTCGATAAGCGCCAGTTACTCAACAAAGCTCTAATGCTCGATCGGCTGACCGCCTATGATGTGGTCAAACCGCGTGTTGAAATGCGAACAATCTCTCATGAGGCATCGCTGCATGATCTCGTCAATCTCTGTCTGGAGACAGGCTACTCTCGCATCCCTGTGCAGGAGGAATCCAAAGATGAAATTATTGGCATCGTTCACTTGAAACGGGCACTACAAGAACTCAATTTGCTGCGGCAGGAGGGGTGTGAAAGCGATGTACTTGTCACGACCGCGATGGATCTGCCTGTGTTTATCCCGGAAGTGAAGCGAGTCACCGATTTGCTGAAAGAAATGCTGCAACAGCGTCTTCATCTGGCGATCGTTGTAGACGAATATGGTGGCACCGTTGGATTAATTACCCTGGAAGATATTTTGGAAGAATTGGTGGGCGAAATCTACGACGAAAGCGATTTTCCCTCCCGCATTAAAACCGCGAGCCGAGGACGATCGCTCTACCGTCGCCCTAACCGAGGCTGATCACCCCGACTCGATAACTAACGAAAAGGCTACAAGTAAAAATTTTCACCCGATTGCTTCTTGTTGTGCTACTATCATTATTCGTGGGACGAACGGGTCGGTGCCCGAGTGGTTAATGGGGGCGGACTGTAAATCCGCTGGCTACGCCTACGCTGGTTCAAATCCAGCCCGGCCCACCACGAAAATTTTTGGATTGCAGATTTTGGATTTTAGATTGAAATCAATCTCCAAATCCAAAATCGCAAATCTAAAATCCAAAAGCAAATTGCCCGTGTAGCTCAGTGGTAGAGCACACCCTTGGTAAGGGTGAGGTCAAGAGTTCAATCCTCTTCACGGGCTTCTAAGAAAACCCTCTCTGTGATCAGGTTTTTTGCTATTGATGAGCATTTCAGGCTATGACCTATAGCAGTAGCCAGCGTGGTTAGGACATTGCTAAAGGCTGAAAGGCAAACGGTCAATCAATCCTGACTCAGCACTTAGCTATATTGTCAATAAGGAGATCCGATTGAGGCATTTTGGACTCTCCGCTTTTGAGATTGCTCTGATCCACAATAAGGGCATTTCATGAGAATCGACTTTGATTCAGCAATGCACTGAAATAGACCATTGGTTATACAAGTCAGTGAATAAATATAATGATGTTTTAATTTGTTGCAAAAATTTGAAAATCTAGTAATACCTCAAGAGTACCCGTGATTTGAGATTATCAACAAGATTAAAAGACTGAAATCTAATATTTATAGCAGTAGTCAGCGTGGTTAGGATATGCACTTAGCTATATAAGATTTTTAAGAGACTGATCTCGTGCATTTGTTGTTTGTTTTGAGCAACAAGAATGTTTGATTTAGTTCTAACTTGATGAAACTTAGAGGGGATTTCTTGGATTTTGTATAATTTCACTATGAGGAAAAGCAGTAACATAGAAAAGGTTATAAATCGTCTGATGTTTATAAAAGTTTGGATTTTGAGTTTTCATATGAGCTGTCTATTTTATGGTCAAGCGATCGCTCCAAGCATCCCCTTCTGGAATTCAACAGGCTAAACGAGCGTTTGCTCTCAAAGGATGGACTCAGGAAAATCTAGCAGGGGAGGTGAACTTAAAAACCCGCCAGCCGATTTGGCGGTTTTTCACGGGACAACCCGTTGATCGCCAGACTTTTATAGCCGTTTGTTCGATCCTGGATTTGGATTGGCGAGAGATTGCGCTCGATCCGCCCGTGGAATTTCCTGAACCCGGAGAAGCGGTTGAGACGACCCCTCTGAATATTGACGGTCTGGTGCAACAGGTGCGATCGCAACGCCAAGACACCATTCAAAATCAATGTGGCATCTTGCAGTTATTAGATATCAGCCGTCCAGTCAACATTGATGACATCTATGTGGATGTCAATATTTTGGAAGACATTGCCAGTCAACAGTGGTTTGAAATTGCTGACCTGCAAAACCTGAAACCCAGCGAATTCGATCGCGTTGGCTTAGGAGCGGTTGACCAGAAACAAATATCGGGAATGTGGGCAGTTGAAACCTACTTGAAGCTTAGGGTGTTGGGTAAACCTGGCGTTGGCAAAACGACTTTTCTGCAACATCTCGCCATTCAATGTAACCGGGGTAAGGTTGCCGCCGATCAAGTGCCGATTTTTATTGCATTGAGAGAATTTGCAGAAGAGTCTAGGTGCAGTGGTGAATTTAGCCTTTTCAATTATATTCGTCAGGCGTTTCTCTCCTCTGGCGTTTCAAACCCGTCTGTGATTGAAACCTTGCTGCAAGCGGGCAGAGTTCTGCTGTTGCTGGATGGTATGGATGAAGTGCTGAACCAGGACATTACAGCGGTGCTTCGAGAAATTCGCAAATTCTCAGACAAGTATCATAGAAATCGATTTGTGGCATCCTGTCGCACCGCTGCCCAAAAGCTCCAGTTGCGAGGCTTCACCGATGTAGAAATTGCCCCCTTTACCCAGGCACAAATCACTACCTTCGCGCAAAAGTGGTTTGTGGCACTTACCAAAACAACTGCTCAATCGGGACAAGATCGGTCTGTGCAGTTTATTCAAAAATTAGACTTGCCGGAAAACTGGCAGTTTCGTCAATTGGTGGTCACGCCCTTGTTTCTACATCTCGCCTGCTGGGTGTTTCAGGGTCAAGGAAAATTTCCGACCAAGCGAACTGAGTTTTATAAACAAGGGCTGGATTTGCTGCTGGGTAAATGGGATCAAGCTAGAGGAGTCGAACGCGATGACATGTACCGAGGGTTTTTATTGCCCCAAAAACTGAGGCTACTGAGTCAGCTTGCAGCAGTTACGTTTGAGCAGGGGCAGTACTTTTTTGAGCAACGCACCATTGAACAATACATTGGGGACTATTTGCAGAATTTGCCAGGTGCGACCCTGGAACCAGAGGAACTGCAACTCGAAAGTGAAGCGATGCTAAGAGCGATCGAGGCACAACATGGGCTGCTGACAGAACGAGCGCGAGGAATTTTTTCGTTTTCCTATCTCGTGTTTCAAGAATACTTCACGGCTCGAAAAATTGTTGCCAGCCATAATCTGCGGGCTTTAGAGCAAGCCCTGGGAGGGTTGGTCAGTCATATCACTGACCCGTACTGGCGCGAAGTCTTCTTGTTAACGGCTGCCATGTTGCGAAGTGCAGATTCGCTAGTGCAGTTGATGAAGCAACAGATTGATGCATTAGTCGCTCAAGACCCATATCTGCAAGAATTTTTGATGTGGGCAAGCCAAAAATCCCAGACAATTCCAGCACAGCCCAAAGTGGCGATTGCACGAGCGTTTTACCTTGCCCTTGCCCAAAACCCGCATATGGCTGCTCACTTTACGTTAGCCAGCACGCTTGACCAGGGGGTGTTTTTAGATGTCGCGTTAGATAACTTGCTGCTAGAGTTTGCCACCGACCACAATCAGGATTTTGCCTATGTCAATGCGTGTAGCGAGGCGCTCAACAACATTCTGGTGATGGTTCTGGATGCTGGATTTTATAAATCTTTGCAACAATTGAGAGACAAACTGCCATCTCCGAGTCAAAACCGGGAACGATTTCAGGTCTGGTGGCAGACACACTATTCTGCCTGGGTGGAACAGTTAAGGACAACGATCGCCCATTACCGAAATATTCATCACCCCTGGCAGTTTAGCCCTGAGCAACGACAAGTGCTACAGCGTTACTATGATGCCAATCAACTCCTGATCGATTGTCTGAATAGTAACTGTGAGGTGACAGCGGCAATCCGGCAAGAGATTGAAGCGACGTTGTTACTCCCTCAAAAGGAACTGGAAGATCGGGAATGGCAAGGAGATTAAATTGATACACTACTCATTTGGGTTCTATGGGATTGCCTTCTTTGGGGTTATTCTGGCACGGTACTTTTTGGTGGCGGGGGCAACGTATTTGTTCTTCTACTCACCATTAGGTCAGTTGTTTGTCAAACGCAATCTGCGGCATCGCTCCCCGTCATGCCGATCGATTCAACGAGATATTAAACTCTCTGTTCTCTCTGCGGGGGTGTTTGCGCTGGCGGCGGCGTTCATCCTGTCAGGATACGATTGGGGCATCACCCGCTTGTACAGCCACTCTCAACAGTATGGGCTGTGGTATCTGGGTGTTAGTTATGGCGCGGTGTTGGTTCTCCAGGATGCCTATTTTTATTTCACGCATCGGTTGTTTCACCACCCATTACTCTTTCCCTGGTTGCACCAGGGGCATCACCGATCGCGCTATCCCACCCCGTGGACCTCGTTTGCCTTTGACCCATTAGAGGCGATCGTTCAGTCCCTTTTCCTGGTGGGTATCGTGTTTGTCATCCCGCTGCATTTCGTCACGTTAATTGCGATCCTCACTACCATGACCGTATGGGCGGTGTTAAACCATCTTGGACTCGATCGGTTGCCCCTATGGTTTCCGCACCATTGGCTGGGTCGGTGGTTTATTGGACCCGCCCATCATTCCATTCATCATCTCAAGTACACCATGCATTACGGTCTATATTTCACGTTCTGGGACAAACTGCTTGGCACTCAAGACCCTAATTATCAGAAGAAGTTTGATGAGCGTCTGAGGGGTAAAATCGATGGAGCTTAAATCACACCATTGCCACCGTTTCACCATTAGACGAATGAAGCAGAGATTGAGCTTTCGGCTTTCGAGGGTTTGGTTGATACCTCGAACTGAATCTTGGTCATGATCTCTGGGTACACCTGCTCTAGGGTAGTTTGAATCTTTTCGGGGTGATACCCGTGATCGAGCAAAATGGTGGTCTTCACTAGGTCTGACGGCTTCTAATGTAGTCCATTGACTTTTTTTTAGCTTGAACCCGGACTTTTCCGTGCAACATCTCCATCAGTTGATCAAACACACCGGCATCTCGCCATTGTTTATATCGATCTTCCCGACTTCTTCTCACTTTATTCCTACTCTTTAAGTATCGCGTCGAGAGTCTACATCATACCGTTTGACTCTATTGGACAATATCAGACCTAACTGCCTTTTAGTTCCTTCTCAAAGCCAATTTCCAGATTTGAATTACTCATACACGAGAGGAGAGTTTCCGATGAAGACACAGCAACCGATCGCTCAAAGTTCCAAAAACGTTGGTGTTTTCTCCAGTACAAAATTCCGCTTTAATCCACTTTCTTTTCCGCCTTGGCTTAATCTCTGAAGTTTTAAATCGATGCCCGAATTGGCATCAAATGAATTGATGAATATGTAACGAATTGCATGGATGAAATCACCATTAAACGATTGAATACTGAGAGTTCTTGAGCAACTGTAACTGCCTAACCCATATCTAAAAGGAGCCACCCCTCATGTCTTCAGTTCCCCAGAAGTTTCCGTTGATTATTGTGCTTAGCCATTACAATGGGGAGCAGCCAATATTGCAAATGGGTGACACGGGTGCCGCAGTCGTTGAGTTGCAAAAACTTTTGGTGCGTCGAAAATTTTTCACAAACTATTTCCCTAAAGCTCAAGCGTTAATTGGTCAATTTGATGAGACGGTTAAAAGCGCCGTAGAAGATTTTCAGGCGGCAATGTTTTTGCCAATTACAGGAGGTGTTGATTCGCTGACATGGCAAGTTCTTCATGCAGGTGCGCCGATTCATATGCCTGTGTTGAGGTTAGGAAGTGGCGAAGATTCAGTGAAGTTACTTCAGCAAATTCTTTTGAAAACGGGAGACTATTTGCCAACAAGTTCGATCGATAATACCTTTGGCTCTATCACGGAATGGGCAGTGCGCCATTTTCAACGCCGAGTTGGTTTGAGTGTAGATGGAATCGTCACAGTTTCAACTTGGTATAGTCTCAGCAAAGCATTAATTTTAGCCACTAATCAGCGTCTTCCTAGAGTGCGAGGAATTGATTTTAGTAGTGTCTGGTATGTGCTGTCTGAAAACGATCGCGATCGCAATCTAGAGAACGCTATTCGGAAAGTGATTACTATTTCTGATGAAAGAGTGCGTTACTACTATAATCACATCGATTTGAATCAGGATAGACAATCTGAAGTGCTGGTCTATGTAATGGGTTCTAATACTGAGCTAAATAGTTCCCTAATCTTGCTTTTCCAACCCCATGCTCAGGGTTATCGCTTCATTTCAAAAATTGGATTAGGAACGACACCCATTATTGTTACTGATCAAGTAACATGCGGTTGGAAAGATTTGATTATTCACTCCACCTATCGAGGTGAATCCAACTATTGGTATGCTCGATTCAATGGAAAAGAATATATTGGAGGAAGTTATAGTGGTCATCAATACGAAGTCCCTTCTAATGCGGCAATTAGCGGAGTAGCATTGATCGCAGACAACTTCCTTGCCAATCCAGGGATTGAGTTGCCAAAGCCCCATTCAAAACCTTGGTTCAGTTAACGAAACTTCATACCCAAATTGTTGCGATAGAAAGGCAATATTTCCCATTTCCTTTCAACTGGCAAATCTACATTTCAGTTAGGTTAAGAATTTCGTCAAAGCAGAAGTGCCGTATTAGATTCGATAAGGTTTCTGCTAGCGTAGAATGGGTTTTGGGAATCTGATTAATCAAGTGATAAATCTGCTCAGCATCTACTTCTATTGCAGCTTGATGAAGTTGAGCAATCCATTCTGGGGGCATCATAGCGAGATCAGGAGATTCTAAGGTTTGGGCTTTCGATTTCGGCTGATCTGATGGTCGTCTGGTTCTCTTTTCTGCATCTACATTCTCCTGTTCTTCATACACATACTTCAAATCTAAGTGTTCAGCCATCTTCTCAAATAGCAATTGCTCTCGGAAAGGTTTCCGGACTAAATCATCACAGCCTGCGGCAAGGATGGTGGTGCGTTGCTCCTCGAATGCACTGGCAGTCAGAGCGATGATGATAGTGCGATCGATTAACTGTCTTGCCTCTTGCGCTCGAATATGACGAGTGGCTTCGTATCCGTTCATAATGGGCATTCGCATATCCATCCAGATCAGATGAGGATGCCAAGTTTGCCATTGGGCGATCGCGGCTTGTCCATTGTTGGCAGTGCGCGTTTCAAACCCCACCGTGTGAAGCAGTTGAGAAATTAAATCTCGATTCTCTTGCAGATCATCCACGATCAGAATCCGATAGGTAGGCTGATTAGGAATGAGGCAAAGGACACGTCGATTGCGGCATGGTTCTGCAACATCCGTGGGATCAGCCAGAGCCACTTTTACATCAAAGTAGAAGGTGGAACCTTGACTGACAACGCTCGTGAGACGAATATCACCGCTCATCAACTGAACAAATTGACGGCTGATGGCTAATCCCAAGCCTGTTCCTTCTTGAACCTGGGCAGCGCTAGCAGTCTGCACAAATGGCTGGAACAACCGCTCGATCTCGTCTGGAGAAATGCCACATCCAGTATCTTCGACTTCAAAGTAGAGAGTGAGGGGGGGAGGAGGGGAGGGATGAGATTCTGGCGGCAGGCTGCTTGTTTCTTCGGCTCTGGCGCGCAGCGTTACGCTACCTGTTTGTGTGAATTTAACTGCGTTACTCAGGAGGTTAATCAGGACTTGGCGAAGTTTGTTCTCATCAGTGAGAATATACTGCGGCAGATTAGGGGCGATCGCAAACTCAAGAGATAGTTGTTTGGCGTCAGCCCGAATTTGGAACATTTCTTCAATGCCGTGCAGTAGAGCATGTAGATCGAAGGGAATTGAGTTCAAAACAACTCGTCCCGCTTCGATCTTTGACATCTCTAAAACATCATTGATCAGTTCAAGCAGATGTTCACCACTGCGATTAATTGTGGTAAGCGCATTGCGTTGAGAACGGGTTAAAACTGGATCGCGTTCCATCAATTGAGCAAAACCAAGGATTGCGTTGAGTGGAGTCCGGAGTTCATGGCTCATGTTTGCCAAAAAGGTACTCTTGGCACGATTGGCGGCTTCGGCCGCTTCTTTTGCATCTCTAAGGGCAACTTCGGCTCGGTGTCGGGCACGACCGATCGCAATTAGCTCTCCGACTAATTTGAGGAAAATGATGTCTTCTTGGCTCCAGATTTTGGAGTAGTGAACAACATCCGCACCGACGAACCCAACGACTTCTCCAGAGTGCATCATCGGCACCACAACCACCGATTGAATCGAGTGGCTCTCGAACATCGTTTTTTCAGCGATCGCCTCTGGTGGCAGTTGAGAGACACAGGCAATTTGCATGGAAAGACCGTTGAGGATGTAGCTGGCTAGCCAAGGAAATTCGTCAATGCAGTCTGCGCTAATTGTGGCGGATAGCGACTGAATATCAGCCATACACCATTCATAGAGCAACTGAACTTTACGAGTTTGACTGGAGTATTCAAAAATGCAGCTTCGCTCAGCGCCAACGAGTTGAGCGATCGCCTCTAGGGTAAAATTAATGGCTGTGTCTATCTCTTGATCAACGAATTGACGAGAAATGCTGCTGAGTAAGCTTTCAGCTTGAGCGCGACGTTGGAGAGCTTCTTCAGCTTGTTTTCGCTCTAATTCTGCTCCTGCACGAGCAGCAAAAATTTTCAGAATCAGTTCGCGTCCAGGCTCATACTCCATTGGCTGCACATCCATGACAGCTAAGTGCCCCAGGATTTCGCCAGATGAGTTCACGAGAGGGACACCCAGATAGCTTTCTGCGCCTAAAACAGCGAGATCTGGGTCATTTGGAAACGCCGCCTGAACGCCTTCAGGTTGATAGAATACATTGCCTTCCAAAACTTGTTGGCAGGGTGTTCCTGCTAATTCATAGGCAAAGTTGCCAGTGGGTTCACCAGCCCCCCAAATGGCTAGTGTCTTCATTCGCTGCTGGGTTTCATCGGCAAATGTGGTTACGAGTGCATACCGAACTTGTAGCACTTCAGCCAAATAACGAACGCAGGATTGGAAGAATTCATCGCCTGTTTTAGCTGCCGTGCCTTCCACAATCAGGCGTAAGGCTTCTTCGCGATGTTTGCGATCGGTGATGTCTTCAAAAATGCCGAGCAGATGCGTGAGATTGCCTTGTGTATCAAATAGAGGTAATTTCCAGCCGCGTGTGAAGGTGGCGTCATTGGGGTAAATATCAATTAACTGTTCATTGACTTCTAAGACCGATCGCTGATTCACAACTGCCAAATCTTCGGTTCGGTGCATATCAGCATGCAGGGTCGGGATCAACTCATAATCACTGAGTCCGATCGCACCTTCTCTGGCGAAACCAAGAATTTTCTCAGAACTTTTGTTGATTAAAACATAGCGAAAATCATTGTGAACATCTTTCACAAACACGGCTAATGGAATGTTATCGATGATGGTATCGAGAAATTTTTGGGATTGTAAAAGTTCTTCTTCCAGTCGTTTACGATCGCTGATCTCAGCAATCACAAAATCAAGGCTTGCGTCTTCCTCATTCAGACGAAGAGAAATCAAGCTCCAAATTGAGCCACCGTCTGTTCGGCGCAATGGCAATTCAAGGTTACAAATTTCGCCTTGCTGTTGCATTTCCACTAAAAGGCGTTGGCGATCAGTCGGGTTCACATAAAACTCTTTGCTCGATCGCTTACCTATCATCTCTTCTGCCGAGGCAAAACCCAGGATCTCAGCAAAGCGTTGATTGGCATCTACAATCAAGCCATCGTCGATGCGAGTGCGACCGATGCCAACTTGAGAGTTCTCGAAGATATTGCGATATTTCAATTCGCTCAGTCGTAAGGCTTCTTCAGCGTGTTTGCGATCGGTAATGTCGCGAAAACTCCAAACTCGACCGACGATCGTCTCTCCGACTCGTTGTGGACAAGAATACCGCTCAAATACTCTGCCATCGTTAAGTTCTATCAGGTCATAACTATCACCTTCTGGTGTTGCATTCAGTTCTTGAACTCGATGAATATAGTTTTCAGAATGTTTGATCTGTTTAGCAATATGAGCCAAACGTTGGTTGACATCCAGGATTAACTCTGGCGGAATAGACCACATATCCAAAAACTTCTGGTTGTAGCTCATGACTCGGCTATCACAATCCGTGGCAATAACACCATCTGTGATTGATTCAAAAGTCGCACCGAGCAACGACAAAGACTTTTCTAAAGCGACTTCTGCTTGTTTGCGTTTGATGCCCAGAGCAATCTCGCTAGCGGCAAATCCTAGTGCTTCAAAGGTTGGGTTTGTGAGAGGATGACGAGCGAACATTGCAATAACACCAATCACGTCATCATCCAGAATCAGGGGATACCCTGCAAACGCCACCATTCCTTCTCGTCGTGCCCATTCTTTGTCTAAGACCCGTAAATCCGTCAGCACCGAATTGGTCATGTATGGTTGGCGTTCTTGAGCAATTTGTCCAATTTTGTAGCGACTGACCGGAATACGACTATGCGCCCCGTTAAGGTGTGTATACATTCCCGCACTGGCTTGTAACTCTAACAGGTCTTCCTGAGCATTCAGTGTCCAGATCCGGGCGAATGCAGCATCAAGATGTTTGACAACCGCTTCTGCACATTGATGCAACGTAATGGGCAATCGATCGCTTCCAGCCAGTGCAATGCTGACATCAGCGCGAAAGGCAGCCAATCTGGCTCTTTCAGCGAGTGACGCCTCGACTTGTTTGCGATCGGTCAAGTCTTGAATGACGGATTGAAACAGCCTGCGATCGCCTACCTCTACCACTGTCAAGCAGACATCCGCCGGAAAATCAGCCCCATCCGATCGACGGTAAACCCACTCAAAGCGATGACATCCTTCCTCAAGCACAACATTGGCATAGTATCTGGCAAGACTATCAGACTCTTGCCCCTCCGCTTGGAGTGACGGTGAAATATGGCTAATATGTTTACCTGCAAGTTCTTGGCGAGAATAGCCAAATAGCTCTGTTGCCGCACTGTTACAGTCCACCAGACCCGATTCATCGCCTAATAAAACAGCCGCACTGATGGATTCATATAAAGCACGGAGTCTCGCTTCTGAGCGACGGAGCGATTCTTCAGTCTGTTTGAGATCGCTGATGTCAATCATTATCCCAAGCACTAGCACTGGTTCACCCGATTCGCTATAAATTCCTCGACCGCGATCGACAATCCAATGTAAGCTGCCATCGGGATAAACGACGCGATATTCCGATTCAAAATCGGTATGGGCTTCTAAGGCTTGAATTAGTGAGGTTCTAGCTCGATCGAGATCATCTGGATGAAGGCGATCGCGCCACGCTTGAGCATTAAACTCTTCTCCGGGTGCCAGACCCATCAAGCGACCGGCATTTTCACTTCCAATCAGTTGATCCGACTGAACTTGATATTCCCAACTAGCGATATCCGTAAAATCTAGCGTCAGCCTGAGCTTTTCTTCACTACGGCGTAAGGTTTCTTCAGCCCGTTTACGATCGCTGATATCTCGCATACTCCACACGCGACCGATCACATCATTCTCGACTCGTTGCGGGCAGGAATATCGTTCAACGACTCGACTATTTTTCATTTCCAATAGGTCGTAAGAATCATCTTCCGGATTCACATATAATGCTTGAACCCGTTGGACAAACTCATCCGGATTTTTAACGAGGCTGGCGATATGCGCTAATCGTTTTGCCGGATCTTGCCACATTTCTTGCAACTGTTCCGGCGGAATTTCCCACAAATCAACGAAGTTTTGGTTATAACTCGTGATTCGTCCGTCGCGATCGGTCGCAACAATGGCATCTGTGATTGATTCAAATGTCGCACTGAGCAGCGACAAAGAATTTTCTAAGGCTTTCCGGGCTTGTTTTTGCGCTGTTGCATCGGTGCCAACTGAGAGAATCTCAACTAAATTCCCTTGTTCGTCATAAATCGGTTTATTTGCCCAAGAAATCCAAACTCGATCGCCATTCTTACAAATGTTCTCATGTTCATTCAATTCATGGTTCTCTGGATACAAACAGATATCCTGCATCAATGTATGTAAATCTCGTCCAGAACTTTCGATCGGTGGAACAATCGTGCCAACAATCTGCTGATGGAGCAGTTCATTGCGATCGAAGCCAAAAAACCGCAAGCCATATTCATTCATGAATTTGATAGAGCCGTCGGTATCCCAACGCAAAATCACCGAATTTGCAGTTTGTACGAGATCGCGATATTGAGCTTCACTGGATCTTGCCGCTTCAAGTGCCAATTGCAAACGTAACCCCTGATTACGAAGCGTTTGCTCAGTTTGTTTCTGTTCGGTGATGTCGCGGAAATACCAAATTCTGCCATAGTAGTCGCCAGAGGGCGATCGAATCGGGGCGGAGTAATGATCGAAGGTGCGTCCATCTTTGAGACGAACTTGATCACGGCTAGTTTCTTCGGGATGCACATATAGATCTTCCATCCGCGCCAGAAATGGTTCTGGTTCATCAAGTTGATCAATCACCTGATTGAGCAGTTGCCGATTATCTCCAATGCGAACAAGCTCATCTGAAATTTGCCATAGCTGACAAAATCGCTGATTGCAAGACACAACGCCGCGATTTTCATCGACTACTAAAATGCCATCGATCGAGGCTTCTTTTTGCGCTTGCAACAGCGCATTGCTACGGCGCAATGCCTCTTCGACCCACTTCCGTCCTGTAATATCGCGAAACGTCCAGACTCGACCAATGATTTGATCGCCGCTCCATTGTGGCTGAGAGTATCGCTCAAACACTCGACCATCTCTAAGTTCCACTAGATCACGGACTTCCGCATCCGGCTGATTAAGAAACAGATCCCAAACCTGCTGCATGAATCCATCCGGGTCGATCGTTTGCTCTGCCAGAAACCGTAGTCGTTCAGTTCCTCGGTTAGGTTGCATCAGCACTTCCGGAATTGACCACATTTGCAAAAGCTTTTGGTTATAAACTGGGACATTGCGATTGTGATCCACAACTAAAATTCCGTCGGCTGTGGCTTCTAATGTTGTTTGCAACATCAAGAGCGAATCTTCTCGCTCCTGCTCCACTCTCCGATGTTCCGCCTGGACTTGTCTTGCTTGCGTTACATCTCGAATCACCAAGACAACCGTGCCATCTTCCGTTGCGCGACCATGACCCAATATTTCTAGCGTGAGAGTGCGATCGGCTTGCTGAAGTTCGTATTCTGTAGTTTCATAAGTTCCTTGCCGGACTTGCACATCCGGATAAGCATCGGCGGCGAGGGGCTGTCCTGTTCGCCTTAAAGGGAATAACTCAATCAGATTGGAGTTGAGAATGCTAGCGTGTGGTTGGCTGACAAGGCGATCGAATGCGGCATTACACCACTGCACTCGGTGCTGATCGTCCGTCCAGAGTACAGCATCGGCGATCGCCCCCATCGCCATTTCCATTTTGCTTAAGGTCGCTTGCAGTTGCTCTAGCAGAGTCAGATCGCCGCTCATTGCCAACGTCCAGAGTAAGAAGCTATCAGCTATACATTAGCAATTTAAAAATTACTCTTTAAGACGAATTGTATCCGGTTCAAGCGAGAGTCAGCGAGTAGAAGACGGAAGCAACATTTTGAATTTTGCTTACAAACCGAGGTAATCTCTGGGAGTCTGTCATTTTTGTTTTGCGGGGTGCAGGGGTTTCACCCCTGCGTGCAACGCCCCCACCCCCCCATTACCCATCAAATCTGGCTTGACAAAGCACTAGGGGAATTATGCTAGATACGGGAGATTCAATTGGCTAGCCGCCTGGTAAAGTGCCTGGAGGGTGCTGCCATCCGTGGGATATTCGACGATCGCACATCGACCCATGACCTGAAACCGATCGCCCTCAGTAGCCGTGAAAATTTGCTGACGTAGACTGGTTAGGAGAGGCGAAAGGCGATCATCTATCTCTGCTTTTGTCACCTCCATCCCGACTACAAATTCTCCGTTTCCCCAATATCCCAATACGGCATTATCTCGAAATGTGGCTTGAAACAAGCGTCCCCATTGTTGCAACACCTGATTGCCGATCGTATGACCATATTGGATATTGATTTGCGGCAACTCCAGCATCCTCAAAACGGCGATCGTCATCGGCTTGCCATCGGCTTCTGCCTGCTGGAGCAGCGACTCCAAATATCGGCTAGACTGAGGCTGATTCAACAATCCAGTAAACGGATCTTTGGTTGAAAGCGTTTGGAGCAAGCGAATCCGCTCCAGTCGACTGATCATCCGAGTCAGCAGTTCCACTCCCACCACAGGTTTCGTCACGTAATCATCTGCCCCAGCCGCAAACACCTGCTGAATCGTTTGCAAATCTTGATGAACGGTGAGAAACAGAATCGGTAATCCTTGCCACGTGGAGTCTGCTCGAACAGCTTGACAGAGTTCAATCCCATTCATTTGAGGCATCTCCACATCCAGAATCAGCAAATCTGGCATTTCCGCATTGAGTACGTCCCAGAAGCGCAATGGATCATCCAAACCCGTCATCCGAATTCCCCAAGGTTCCAACATGGGATGCAATGCCGCCAACACAATCGGATCATCATCAACGACTAACACATTTACTTTCAATGCACCTGCTCGTTGCAAGAGTTGGGAAGAGAGGACTTCTGGCTGTTGCTCTCCCTCAACCGACTTGAATACAGGAGCGTCAGTATTCTGTTCCGAATTCTGTTCTGAGGCAGCAGTCGAGGTGGATTGGTTCGCCTGAGCAAGTGTGAGCAGGCGATCGAGTTCTTGGATCAGAGAGAGCAGGTTTTTCTGTTGTTCAGGTGATAAATCCACCTTTTCTAATAAAATTCGCTCAATGTCACGAGAAAGGTCTGTTCCTTGTGCCAACTCAAACATCCCTAACACGCCTGCCAGCTTGTGAGCCGCCTGAGCCGCAGACTGACGCAACTCGAAGGATAGGACGCCAGTTTGAGTGGCTGTCGCGGCTTCATGTAGAACTGACATCCGTTGAGTCATCAAACCCTGATAGCGTTGCCACATTTCTCCCATCACTTGATTGAACTGCTGCTCAACCGTGGTGGCAACGGATGGTGTAACGGGCGTAGCGGATGAAGAAGCAGATGGTGTAACAGATGTGAGGGTTGCTTTGCCCATTCCATCTGCGGCTTTATCTATTCCAGCTTTACCCGTTACATCCGTTCCTTCATGCGTTGCTGTCGTTGCCATTGTGACCGCGCAGTGTTGGTTCAAGCGATAGCCTAACCCATAAACGTTCTCAATCCAATCGACGGCTCCAGCGTTTTTTAGTTTTTGACGAAGTCCTTTGATGTGAGCTTTGACGCTTTCTTCTTGAGGCGGATCGTCGTATGTCCAGAGGTGTTCGATGATGTTGCCGCGACTAAAGACTCGTGTTGGATTACGAAGAAATAGCTCTAGCAAGCTATATTCTTTGGGAGTCAGGGTGAGCGGTTTATTGGCAAACATGACTTGGCAGCTAGCTGGATCAAGTTGCAATGTGCCAAACTCTAGCACGGGAGTACGGGACGTTTCGCCGCGACGGAGAAGTGCCCGGACTCGTGCTTGCAATTCTGCTAAATCGAGGGGTTTAATCAAGTAGTCGTCGGCTCCAGCGTCAAGTCCTCGAATTCGATCGCCACTGGCTTCTTTGGCTGTAATCAGTAGGATTGGTGTGCTATGGCCGTTCGATCGCAACCGTTGACATAGGGTGATGCCGTCTAGCTTTGGCAAGCCAACATCCATCAAAATCAAGTCATAGGTGGCATCTTGGGCATATTCCCATCCCATTTGTCCGTCTTCAGCGATGTCTACGACGTGATGCTGACTAGTAAGCGCTTTCACCAAGACATCGATGAGAATTTCGTCGTCTTCGATGAGTAAGATTCTCATTATCCTGCTCTGAACACTAAGCTGTTCTTTTGGAAATGGAACAGCACCCTGCTTACTCATTATTGTGGACAGATTGTGGACAGATAAGCCATCTAATCCACACAAAGTCAATCTAAAATTTGAGTGGTTCAAGTTGAATCATGCGTGGGGGCGAACAACGGTTCGACCGTACATAGAAAATTATTCAAGCGAATGTTATCACTAATGGTGGTCTTGATAATGGTCTACCCAGGCGATCGTTTGCATAATAGTTGCCATTTCCGTTGCGGATGCATCTGATCGATCGGCTCCTGTCAATTCTGATTCCACAGGGGCACTTTGCATCTGTTCATGCAGCGTCTTGGCTTGCGATCGCATCACCTGATCCATGCTCCCTGAGGTCATGGTTTGCACCCAAGCCATTGTTGAGGAAAGAAATAGTTCTTTCAAGTAGGCAAACGAAAATCCAATGGTGTTTTCAGCCACCTGTTGAATGCCAGTTTCAGACAGTTGCATAGCCGATTTTAGTTTAGAGTTCCAGCTTTGAATGTATGCCGATCGCTCTAAAATTTCCGGTAACTCAAAGTGATATTTGCGATCGAATCGGCTCGGACGATCTAGAATGGCTGGATCTAATCTTTCTGGATAGTTGGTTGTGGCAATAGTCAGGATTCCCTCATTAATGGCAAACCCGTCTAATTCATTCAGAAAGAAGGAGCGATTCTCCCGATTTAGCAACGAATCCAGATCTTCTAGAACTAGAATGCAGGGTGCTGATTCCCTGGCTCGATGAAAGACTCGACGGATACTCTCGCTTTCGGTGTTGAAATGCGATCGAAAGCTTTTTACATACAAACACGGTCTTTTTAAGCTATTGATTAGCGCCTTGACAGTGTGAGTTTTACCATTTCCCGGAGGTCCGATAAATAAAATTCCTCGTTTCCAGGGAATGTTATAGTCTTGATAAATAGCATGAGAATTGAAAAAATTTTCCAGATCTGATTGAATCTCTTGCTTTAATGTTCCTTGCAGGATCAAGGTATCAAAACTTGATCCCTGAATAGCATGAAACAATTCCGAATTTTTTACCCAAGTCCCCTCTTCAAACACTAAAACTTCATCTCGAATTTCGGTATTCCACTCGCAAACTGCCGCGAAGAAAGACTGGGCGATCGCCATCGTATCTGCCATAATCCAGTAGTAACGAACTTGCCCCATGCTTGCGGCCCAATTCATCTGCAACACTTCTAGTTTCTGATCATGCCAAATCACTTCAACCCAGGCATTCTCGATCATTGGGTAAGGTGCGTTTACAGAACTGTTCCAGTAAGTCGTCAATTGATTGTGAATTGAGCCGTTTAACTGGAGCGAGCAGAGATTGGCATGGGCATACGATTCCAGATTGAAGGCACAATCGTTACTCTCAATCCTGCCTTTCTCAGGATAGAATGTGGTAAGCAGTTGGCTGATGTGATAAGCGATCGCTGTAGTTGGCAAATTGAGAGCATCGCGGATCAGTTGTTTGGTGTTCATGAAGTCGGGTTAAGAAGAAGTTCAGAAATTACGCTGTGACATGAAGTAACTCATCATAGTACTGTTCGGGTTGATTCGGTAGATGGGTCATCCTTTTTAAGGCGCGATCGTATAGCCTAAACGCTTTTGTGATATTGACCCGGCTGAGAAAATCTAGATCATGAGAAATCACCCATAGCGCACCGTGGTATTCATTCACCGCGTCTATCATCTGCTCAACGGTCGGACTATCCAAATTGTTCGTTGGTTCATCAAGAATCAGCAGATCGAGTTCTGAGATGCTGATCATTGCCAGTGCCAATCGGGCTAATTTTCCTCCACTCAATACCGATGCCAATTTTTGACAAAATCAAATGCCCCAAAATTCATCCTTCTAAAAATCGGTTAGTGTAGCTTGATCGATCATCGATCGCGACCAAATTCATCAATCGAAATTTGGCGATTTCAGCGATTTCAGCAAGTGCCTGTTGTTTTTCCGTCTCTACAGAATTTTGCAAACGATGTTCAAACGCTGCCAAAATGCTATCTTTAGTATAATTTTTGACAGCCACAATGAAAGGAAACCCAAATTTAACTCGATAAGACTGATTCAAAGATTGAACGCGATCGTATTCTTGGGGTGTGAGTCGATCGAGTCCAACTCCCGCTTGTTCTTTCACGGAAGCTTCTGCCATTTTTGCGCGGCTACCCAAGTCTGGATGGGCACAAATCAGAGCGAGTTGTTCAGCTGGATTCAAATGATTGACCACCTCCACCATTTTTTGGTGTAGGTCATCAACATCAACAAAAGGGCGGTTTGTCCAAGCTTGAGCCGCGATCGCAGGCGTATCCTCAAAAATCGCTCCGGCAATCTCGACAAATGTGGATTGACTCATTTGATTGAGTTCAGAAATGGTATGTGCCATTGTAGTGATTGGCTTAGCTGCCACGATAGGTGCTGTATGCCCACGGTGAAGCCAAAAGTGGCACATGATAATGGGCATTTAGGTCGGCAATTCCAAAGCGAATGGGAATGCGATCGAGAAAAGGTGGATTCGGCAGAAGATGAAGATATTGAGCAAAGTAGCGATCGACAACGAACACGAGTTCGTAAATTCCGACTTTGAATGCTTCATCAACTAATACGGGGTCGTCCGTTCGTCCATCTGCATTAGTGATAATTGCTTTTAGCAATGTTTTCTCACCATATTGAGAGTCGATCGACCAGAGTTCAATCGTCATTCCGGCGGCAGGACACCCTCGAACTGTATCTAGGACATGAGTGGTAAGTTTACCTGTCATTGACGCTTAGAGTCTTGGTGATTTAACATTTTCCACCTGTAAATTTTCTGCTGATGGATGGCATGGTGTAGGGGAAATTCCTGCGTGATTGCCCTGGCAGAGGACAAACACGTCGGTCGGTTCCTACGGATTACAATATCAACGAAAAATTTACAGGTAGATGTTTACTTAGAGTTATTGTATTTGCGATCGTTAATGGAGTGGTCCTGCTGTAATCACTTTTGTGATTGCATTAGTGACATCGGTTGGCTTCTCGATCGCAAGTTGGTCATACCACTGTTGAGTCACAGTGGGATCTTTGCCGTGAATCTGCTCTGCTCGTTTTCGTGCCTTTTGAACAACAGCATTCGCCCGTTCAGTACGCTCCATTTCGTATCGCTTGAGGGCATATTCTACGCCTAAATTGGTAGTCATCAGGTAGTTGGTCAGCACCAGGCTATCTTCCATTGCCTGACAGCCGCCTTGTCCCATGTCAGGGCATGTTGCATGAGCCGAATCACCCAAGAGCGCAACTCGACCCTTAACATAGCGATCGATCGGACCGACATCATGAATTTCGGGACGGGCGACGGCATAGGGATCAAAGCATTCAATCAGCGTTTGTATAGGCTTTGCCCAACCAGCAAAATGTTCCTTCAGTTCAGTTTTGTAGGTATCGGGATTGGCAGGGATGCCTTTAAATAGAGGAACATCAAAGAAGAAATAGAAGCGATCGCCCGCCACAGGCATCATTGAGGCTCGTTTGTGATCTCCGACATAGATGACCCAGTGATCTTGAGGAGCCAATTCTTCGTCCGCTGGAACGAGTCCGTTCCAGTTGATGTAGCCGCCATATTGTGGTTCTATCTCTTCGCCTAAAACATAAGTTCGCAGAATCGATCGAATCCCATCCGCCGCTACCAATAGATCGCCTCGTGCCTTGTGTCCGTTCTCGAAGAATGCTGTGACTCCAGTGTCATCCTCTTCTACGCCAATGCACTTGTGATCTAACTTTACTTCGCCTGGAAATGCCTCCAGCAACATCATCTGCAAGTCTCGCCGAGCAACCGGATAAGGACGTTGACCGACTTCATGAATGAGTGGCATCAAATCAATGGTGTTAAGCAGTTCGCCTGTTTTAGTGCGATACTCCATGCGGTTCATGATGCCGCCAATTTTTGCCATCCTATCTCCTAAACCTAAGCGGTTCAAGACTTTCACTCCATTTGGCCAAAGCGAAATTCCGGCTCCAACCGGACGCAGTTCTCTAACGCGATCGTAAATCTCGACTTCATAGCCTGCTTGTGTCAACGCGATGCCTGCGGTTAAACCGCCAATACCTGCACCAATCACCACTATTTTCAAGTTGTCCATACGATCCATTTCCAGGTTGATTTTGTTCAGGGTCTACTGCTCTACTGAAGCCGCGAAGATGAATTCCGATTAGTTTTCAAACATCCTTTTAACAAATCCTCAGTTCAATGAACTTATTCGATATAAGGGGATTCATTCGATCGCGTTTGTATTTGAGGTAACACTTTAATTTAGACTTGTACGAGGAAATAAAAGCCGAAAATCAATTGCTCAAAGAGCAGGTGAAGCAAAACAGCAAGAATTCATCGAAGCCGCCATCCCAAGACCTGGGTAAAGGCTTCAAAGCCAAAGAGAAGAAGGAAGGCAAAAAGAAACGGGGAGCGCAACCTGGACATGAGGGACATGAGCGCCGGTTGTATCCGATAGCGCTGAGTTGTTCAACCGAGTGCTCAAAGACTTTGCAGAGCATTTCAAACTGGGTGAAAAGAAACGGGTGATATTGCCCCTCGATCAAGCTGGATGGCATACCAGCGAGAAGTTGCAGGTGCCGGATGGTATTCACTTGTTGCCTCTGCCGCCTTATTCTCCAGAGTTGCAACCAGCAGAGCAACTCTGGTCATTGGTGAATGAGCCGTTAGTCAATCAAGCGTTTGCATCGATTGATGAGGTAGAGGAAGTGGTGTATCAACGGTGTCGGCGATTATTGCAGCAACAGGCATTAATTCGTGGGCTAAGCAAAGGACTGACAACGCAGCAGAAAGCATTGCGGTCTGTCCGCTGCATTTGAATTGTTAGACCGTAACTCATTCGGCTACTACTCCAATTCAATTTTACTTCTGTTGCTACTTTCCCAGAACTTTACAAATTCAGAAGCATCCAGTACTTGAAAGGTGCTTGTTTTTAACTCTAGAGCAGTTTTTCAAATCTCATCACGTTGTGCAGACAAAGCCCCTTCATCGGCGGCTTGAGCAAATTCAACCGGGGATGGGGTTGAGCGAGGATGCAGGCATTGTCGAACCGCTTCACCGTTTAGTTGCCGCCTTAATTGCCCAGTTGCAGGTGCGCTTCCCTCGCATTACCCCCTGCGATACCAAGATCGAGAAGCTGTTTGAATCCCCTCCCGACGCAGCGTTGTTTGCCGCACTACCCGGAGCCGGACCCCATTGAGCCCATCAGGGAGCAATTCGAGCC